>JANOYI010000211.1:0-13294 GCA_031428795.1 Ilumatobacteraceae bacterium
CCGTGGACCGTCCAACAGATCTGGGCGGCCTCGCAGGCGCACTTCGCCACCATCATGGCTGCCGGAATCGCGGCAGTGGATGCGGAGCACGGCGAAATGCTGAGCGACTACACCCGAGCGTTCGCAGCAGAAACGAATTCCCCCGGCTTGGGGTTCTACGAGGGGCTGGAGCTGGAGGGGCAGCTGTGGGAGCCGCTGGGTCAGATCTTTGAACGCGCCGACGCCATGCTGTGCCCGACGATGGCGACCGCGGGGTACATCGCCGGCCACCCCTACCTCGGCGAAATGGAAGTGGGTGGCGCGATGGTCAACCACAACATCCTCGGGGCGATGACCCTGCCGTTCAACATCCTCAGCCGCTGCGCAGTGCTGTCCGTCCCGTCGGGCCTCGCGCCGAACGGTGTGCCCACCGGTGTGCAGGTCGTGTCGCGCCCGTATGACGATGTAACCGCCTTCCGCCTTGCCGGCGCACTGGAAGCAAGTGGTGCCGGATTCGGTTCCGCGAGCTGGCGGCCCAACCTCGACCACTAATGAATAGGTGGCGCTGCGGCCCTCACGAACACGTCACGGCCTTCCGGCCGACCGGCGCCCTGGAGCGCAGCGGAGCAGGTACTGGCTCGGCCAGCTTGCGGCCCAACCTTGACCACTAGGCGCCGAAGGGGCGCAGCATGGAGCGGGAGATGATGTGGCGCTGGATTTCGCTGGTGCCATCCCATATGCGGTCGACGCGCGTGTCGCGCCACATGCGCTCCAGCGGCAACTCGTCCATCAAGCCCATGCCGCCGAGAATCTGAATCGCCTCGTCGGTCACGAACTGGCACATCTCGCTGGAGAACACTTTCGCCATCGCCATGTCCTCGTCGGTGGCCTTGCCCTTCGCATCCAGCGACGCGGCGCGCAATGTCAGCAACTCGGCTGCCTCTAACTGCGTGCGCATGTCGGCCAACTTGAACGAGACCCCCTGGAACTTTCCGATCTGCTGGCCAAACTGCTCGCGTGTGGCAGCCCACTCGGTGGCGATTCCCAGTGCGCGGCGAGCGCGGCCCACGCACACCGCTGCCACCTGTAGGCGAGTGCTGCCCAACCACTGATTGGCCGCATCGAAGCCACGATGCTCCTCGCCCAGAATGCTGCTGGCCGGCACGCGACAATTGTCGAAGTTGATGATGAGGTTGTGGTAGCCGCGGTTGGACACGCAGTTGTAGCCCTCCACCACCTCACAACCGGGTGTGCCGAAGTCGACGAGGAAGCCGGTGATGCGCTTCTTCGGGCCACGACTGGTCTCCTCCTCACCCGTGGCCGCAAACAAGATCACGTAGTCGGCCAAGTCGGCGTGACTGATGAAGTGCTTGACGCCGTTGATCACGAAGTCGTCGCCATCGCGCACGGCGCTGCACTTCATGCCGCGCACATCGCTGCCCGCGTCGGGTTCGCTCATCGCCATGCAGTCCACTCGCTCGCCTCGAATGGTGGGCAGCAGGTACTCCTCGATCTGGTCGCCCTGGCAGGCGCGCAGGATGTTGGATGGCCGCGCCACGATGTACTGCAGCGCGTACGAGGTGGCGCCGAACTCGCGGTCCACCAAGGTGGTGGCGAAGCTGTCCAGTCCGCCGCCGCCCAGCTCTGCTGGCATGTTGGCTGCATAGAGGCCTGCATCAAGCGCGCGCTGCTTGATCTGCTGCACCAGCTCCGACGGCACATCACCAAGCTGCTCGACGAGTGCCTCGTGCGGCATCAGCTCCTTCTCAGTGAAGGAACGGACGGTGTCGACGATCATTTGGTGTTCGTCGGACAGTTCGAAATCCATGTGTGCTCCTGTGTCGGTCGTTCGGAGATGCGTGTCAGGTACGCGGTGGGGGAAGGCGCATGATGCTGCCAACTTGGGAAGGGGTGGGGAGATGGGCATGTGCGGCGGCTATGGCGGCGAGCGCGGCCGCAACGCCGGGAAGGATGGCGACCGAACGGCCGGCGGCCATGTCGACATGCACCAACATCTGCTCGGCGGTACACAGCGTTGCCCCGCTGTCGCCGTGCAGCATGGTGTGGACCAGATGCACTCGCTTGGTGTCGACACCCAAGAGTTGTGTGGTGAAGGCGATGGGCTCGTGCACATCGACCTCGAGCAGATAATGGATGTGTGTCTCAACGGTGTAGAAGCTGTGACCTGCGGCCCGGTACGCCTCGTCATCACCGATGTAGCGAAAGAGCGCATCGCTCGCCCAGCCGGCGGCGGTGAGATACGCCGCCTCGGTCATGTGGCCGTTGTAATCCACCCAATCCGGTTCGACGGGAGTGCTGTACAGCGCGAGCGGTGCAGCAACGACGTCGCCGGGCCGCCAGACGCGTGCGCCTGCGGCGAAACGCAAGGCTTCATGATTCGCAAGTGCCCGACCAGCACCGGTGTCGGTGGCTCGCAGCGAACGCATGACAGCAAGCAGCGCGTCGGGGCTACCGTCGGTGAGCTGCACGAGGCCCTCACCGAGCTGCCAACGTTCGTGTGCGCTGACCTCGGCACCGACGGGCTGCATACCGAGTGCCCGATAGAACGCCGCAAGTTCGGTGGCCTGCGGGCCGTCGACTTCGACGAGCGGGATCAGATGAATGGGAGAGCAGCCGCGAGCGGTCGCCTCTGTCGCGATCAGCCCGTCCGACGTCGGCGCCTCGCCAGCGACTACTTGGATGAGCGCCGCGGCTGCCATCTCTGGCGGACCAGCAGACACTCGTAGACGGTTGAGACTGGAGCCGGGAAAGAGCCCCAATCGCTGCGAGCTTGGCCACAACGCAGCAACCGCATCGCAAAGTGTGGAATCATCCACCACCACGTCGAGACCAGAGGCGAGGAACCGAGTGGCCCACTCGGCGGCGCGGCTTCCACCTCCAGTCACGGCGACGAACGTCATAGACTAAATATACATTCAGGATTGGATCTGCTGCGATGCCGCGACCCCGACTCGACCATGTTCGCAAGGCGCAGATCCTTTCTGCTGCCGCCGGAGTCTTGTCCGAACGCGGCTACGCGAACTCGCGGGTTGTCGATATCGCCAAGGCTGCGGGTACCAGCCCCGCGGCGATTCTGTATTGGTTCGACGGCAAGGACGGTCTGCTGGCGGAGGCGCTTCGACTTCGTGAGCAGGAGTTCCATACTCGCTACACCGCGAAGGCGGAGACGAAGGCCACCGCCAGCGAACGGCTGCGCGTGCTGGTGGAAGCAATGCTGCATCACTACGACTGGAAATTGTGGATGGAGCTCTGCGTGCTTGCGTTGCGCGACAAGGCTGCCGCAGCCGAGCGCGACCGCCTGGACCGACGCTGGCGCGCTGCGCTGCGGGGTGCGATACGTGAGGGGCAGGTCTCGGGCGAGTTCGTGGAGTCCGATGCCGACGAGACCATGTTTGTTCTCGCCGCCCTTCTCGATGGGCTGTCCCCGCTGCTGGTGCTCAAGGCGAAAGGTGTCACCAAGGATCGCGTGGAGAGAGTGTGGCTAGGCGAGGCGTCACGCCTGCTCGGCCCCGGCTTCGATGCCAGCCCGCTGAAGCGAACCCGCTAGCGAAGCCTGAACGACCTTCCGCCTGAACGACCTTCCGCCTGAACGACCTTCCGCCTGAACGACCTTCCGCCTGAACGAGATGGGCGACTGCGCCAGCTCCTGGCGTCGACCGCTTCGAGTTGGGAACCGATGCGCTGGAGATTGGGGTGCGACGTGCCCGCGGGCGCGTCCGGGTCCGCGGCGCCCAGCATGGTGTGTTTGTTCTGGCTCAGCGACAACTTTTGCTCCGGTTGGTGCAGGAAAAGTTGTCGCTGGGCGAATCGAAGATGTGTCCTGTCCGGATCGCTGGGCGCCCGGACACTGGCACCGACCTGCCCCGGCCCCTTCAAGAGCATGGGTTGTGGTTTGGAGCGGACGACCCTCCGCCTTAACGACCTTGGCCGATGTGGCGGCCGGATTGTGGCGGCACAGGCAACCCGTCGTGATGGAGTGCGATTGCGGCCAGGTTGGCGAGGATAGCTTCGCTGGCGGGGCAGGCCTTGTCGACCTTGGTGTCGACGTGCAACATCATGTGTTCGGCAGTTGCGACGAGGGCGTCGTCGGCAGCGCGATGCATCGAGGTGAAGAGGCGCAATCGCTTCTCGTCGAACGACATCAGCTGGACGGTGCAATACAGGTGCTCGCCGCCGCGGGCCTGGCCGACGTAGTTGATGTGGCTTTCGACCGTGAAAAAGCTGTGGCCGCCGGCGAGGTAGTCGGCATCCATGCCAATCAGGCGCAGGAACCGGTCGCCGGTCTCGCTGGACAGCTGCATGTAGCGGCTGTCGTTCATGTGGCCGTTGTAGTCCACCCAATCCCGCGGCACCTGTACGTCCTGCAACCGCAGCGGCCCGTCGGCCGGGTTCGGGGCAGCGAGCCCGCCGCCCAAGCGATCGAACAGTTGACGCTCGTACTTGTCGAGCACCTGGCCAGCGCCGTAGTCCTGCCCGCGTAGGCCCTGGATGACCGCAATCAGGCAGTCGTCACGCAGCACCTCCAGCTCGCGCACAGTTGCACCTGCGGCTTGCTCGTCGCTCTGCGCGACCAACGTGTCGAGTAGCTCATCGGTGAGCTCGGGAACGTCGGTGAGCTTCGACCATGGCCACTGCAATGCCGGGCCGAACTGGGCCATGAAGTGCCGCATGCCAGCCTCGCCGCCGGCAATTCGGTAGATCAAAAGCGTGCCCATGAAGCTCCAGCGCAGCCCGGGGCCGAAGCGAATCGCGTCGTCGATTTCTTCGGCGGTAGCGATGCCGTCGTTGATCAGCCACAGCGCCTCACGCCACAGGGCTTCCATCAGCCGGTCGGCGACAAACCCGTCGATCTCCTTGCTCAACCGCAACGGATGCATACCGAGGGCGGCGTAGACCTCAGCGGCGCGGTCCTTGGTGGCGTCGGAGGTGAGTTCGCCACCACAGATCTCGACCAGCGGCATCAGGTACACCGGGTTGAACGGATGGCCGACCACCAGCCGCTCGGGGTGGGTCATGCCCTGCTGCATCTCGCTGGGCAGGAGACCTGATGTACTGGAACCAAACACGACCTCGGGCCCGGCGACGGCACTGGCCCGGCGGAGCAGGTCTTGCTTCAGGTCCATGCGCTCGGGGGCGCTCTCCTGCACGAAGTCGACACCGGTTGCCGCTTCCTCGGGAGTGGCAACGAACGTCAACGTGCCTTCGGTGGGCAGGGTGCCCGCGACCAGCTTCGTCGTTGCTCGACGCGCATTGGCGAGCACCTCGCCGACCTTGCGCGGGGCCTCCGGGTCCGGGTCGAACATCTGCACGTCGACGCCGTTGAGGAGGAAGCGAGCCGCCCAACCGCCGCCGATGACGCCACCACCAAGAATGCCGACACGTGAGAGACCGGGGATGGGACTCATGTCAGCGCTTCACCAGGTTCAGCTTGTCGCGTACGGCCTGCGCGCTCATGACGCGGACGTTCATGTTCTCGAGGATGTTGCGGGCCTTCTCCACGAGGCGGGCGTTTGTGGCTAGCTCGCCGGGTCCGGCGTAGAGGTTGTCTTCCAACCCGACTCGCACGTTGCCGCCGGCCAACGCTGCCATCGCCACGAATGGCAATTGCATGCGGCTGATGGAGAAGCCGCTGAACACGCAGTCGTTGGGCAGATTGTTGACCATGGCCATGAAGGTGGTCGGGTCGTCGGGCGCGCCGTACGCGATGCCCATGCAGAGTTGGATCATCACCGGATTGTCCAGGAGGCCGTCGCGGACCATCTCTTTCACCTGAACGAGGTGGCCAGTGTCGAATACCTCCAGCTCGGGTCGCACGCCGAGTGCCTGCACTTGCTTGGCCATGCTGCGCAAGACGCCGGGCGTGTTGACCATGATGTAATCGCCGCCGGAAGCGAAGTTCATCGTGCCGCAGTCGAGTGTGCAGATCTCGGGGAGGATGGTGCGCACGTGGTCGAGCCGCTCGGTGGCGCCAACCATGTCGGTGCCATCGGGGTTCGGAGGCAGCACGGCCTCGTCGCCGCCGAGGACGAGGTCGCCACCCATGCCTGCTGTGAGGTTGACCACTACGTCGACGTCTGCGTCACGAACTCGTTCGACTACTTCCGCGTAGAGGCCGGTGTCGCGGCTGCCCTTACCGGTCTGCGGGTCGCGGACGTGAATGTGAACGACTGCAGCGCCAGCCTTCGCGGCGTCGATGGCCGACTCCGCGATCTGTTGCGGAGTCACCGGCACATGCGGGCTCTTGCCAGTGGTGTCGCCCGCCCCGGTGACGGCGCAGGTGATGAACACATCCCAGTTCATTGGGTTCCCCTCGTTGGTGGTTCAGTGAGCGCCCGCGGACTGATGCATTCGGCAGTTTCCTGAACGACTGATCAATCGTGGTGGGCCGCTGCACTTTACAACGTCTGGCAATGACAACCGACGTCATCCGATCCGGCTGATCAGCGCGTTTCGGTTGTTGCATGTTGTACGGTTCCGGGACACGTCAGCGCCACGGTAGGACTCTTATCGTGACGGTGCGTGACACCTACCAGGGGAGAGAAAATGAGAAAGCGTTCCACGACTAGCCGTCGGCTCGTGTGTGCAGCGGTGGCTGGGGCGTTGTTGCTCGCGGCCTGCGGCGACGACGAGACCACGGATACAACAGATGCGCCAGCTGCGGAAACCACCGTCGCCGGCGTCGAGACAACCGTCGCCGAGGGCACCGAGACCACGGTCGCCGGCGGCGGCGACCCGCTCGCAGGCCTGTACCAGGAGTGCCTCGACAACGGTGCGAAGGTCAACCTCATCGCACTTCCCGACGAGTGGGCCAACTACAAGGGCATCTTGCAGAGCTTCCGCGACAAGTATCCCGGCGTCGAGAACCCCGTAGCCGACCCCGATGCGTCGTCGGCCGACGAGATGAACGCCGTCGAGACCCTCGCCGGTCAGGACAACATGCCCGACAACGTCGACGTCAGCCCTGCCATCGCGCAGGAGATGGTCAGCAAGGGCCTCTTTGAGCCCTACGCCGCTACCACCATCGGTGACGTCCCCGCAGACCTGCAGGACCCCGACAACAACTGGACCGCTGCCTACTACGGCATCATGGCCATCCTCACCAACACCACCATCGTGCCAAACGCGCCCACGTCGTTCGCCGACCTCACCAAGCCGGAGTACAAGGGCCTCGTGGCGCTGAACGGTGACCCGCGTGAGTCGGGTTCAGCGTTCGCCGGAGTCATGGCCGCCAGCATCGCCAACGGCGGCTCTGCCGACGACATCATGCCCGGCATCCAGTTCTTCGCCGACCTGAAGGCTTCGGGCAACCTCGGTGGCACCGACGTCACCAAGGCCACCGTGCTCACCGGCGAGACGCCGATCGCCATCGACTGGAGCTACAACCTGCCCGGTCTGCTCACCGAACTCGATGCCGCCGGTCTCACCGTCGAGGTGAACTACCCGGCCGATGGTGTCTACGGTGGCTTCTACGGCCAGGGCGTCGTCAAGGACAGCCCGAACCAGGCCTGCTCGAAGTTGTGGGCAGAGCACATCCTCAGCGACGAGGGTGCCCTCGGCTACCTCGAAGGCGGTGCCATCCCGGCCCGTTACGAAGTCATCACGGCTGCCGGCCTCGTGACCGAGGACATGAAGGCCAGCCTTCCCCCGGCCGAGCTGATCAGCCAGGTCAGCTTCCTCACCCCGGAGCAGGTCGCTGCCGCCAAGGAAGTCCTTGCCGAGCAGTGGGGCCCGATGGTCGCCGACGCCTGATTTCCGAGGCTCGGATGACTGACACACTTGTCGTCGATGGGGGGCGCACCGCTGGTGCGCCCCCCGTGGCGAGACGCAGTTGGGCGTGGTTGGGTGTTGTGCCCTTCTTCGCGTTCTTGTTCCTCTTCCTCATCGTTCCCGCGATCAGCGTGTTCTGGAATGCCCTGGACACGTCGAAGGGCTTTTCGTTCTCCGCCATGGGCGAGGCATTCAGCGGGCAGAACTTCGACGCGTTCTGGTTCTCGGTACGCTTCTCCGCCGGCTCGGCGGCGGTCGGTGTGGTGTTCGGCACGCTGCTCGCGTACGCAGCGGCGACGGCCACTCGACCACGGTGGCTGCGCAACACGGTCACATCCTTCAGCGGTGTGGCGGCCAACATGGGTGGCCTGCCCCTCGCCTTCATGTTCCTCGCGCTCATCGGCAAGCAGGGCGTGCTCACCAAGATCCTCGAGGGCCTCGGATGGGACCTCTACTCGGGAAGCTTCGAGTTGGGCTCGGTCCCGGGGCTGATCACCGTCTACTCGTATTTCAACATTCCACTGATGGTGCTCATCACGCTGCCGGCCATCGACGGTTTGAAGCCGGCATGGCGCGAGGCGTGTTCGAACCTCGGCGGCACCCCGTTCACCTTCTGGCGGCGCATTGGGCTGCCGGTGCTCGCACCGTCGCTCCTCGGCGGCTTCCTGCTGCTGTTCGCCAACTCCTTCAGCGCGTACGCCACTGCCGCAGTGCTCACCGACAACTCGATGATCGTCTCGCGCCGCATCGGCTTCTTCCTCGGCGGCGACCTGTCCATCGGCGAGAACGCGGTCGGCTTCTCGCTGGCAGCGTGGATGATCATCATCATGGCGGTCTCGATGGGCCTCTACTGGGTGGCGCGCCGGCGCGCGGAACGGTGGCAGTCATGAGCCAGTCGATCGGCCCCTCGGCGGCCGACGAGGCGTTCGTCGTCGATCGCCTTGACGAGGGCCCACCCACCGCGCCTACCGGCATGGCTCCGGCCTCGGTCGGTCGCCCCAACAGCCGCTTCGCCCGACTGCTGCCCACTCTCGTTCTGGTCACCGCAGCGCTGTTCTTCATCCTGCCGCTGTTGGCCTTGGCCCGATTCGCGATGCAGAACGTGCCGACGGTGCTGTGGGACTGGGACACGCTGTTCGACAAGTGGTCGCTCGAGCCACTCGGCTTCGCGTTCAGCCAGCCCGACTTCTGGCCTGCGTTCCGACTGTCGCTGAAGCTCGCTTTGGGCACGGTCGTGCTGACCATGCTGTTACTGCTACCCACCGCTATCTGGGTGCACCTGCGTCTTCCCCGGATGCGCCCGATCATCGAGTTCGTCACCGTGCTGCCGTACATGATTCCGGCGATCGCACTGGTGGCGGGCATCAAGCTGATCAAGCCGCACGCCCGCTGGTTCCTGAACTCCGACCTGTCACTGATCCCGTTCTACGTCGTCCTCGCGCTGCCGTTCACCTACCGATCCATCGACGCCGGGTTGCGAGCGATCGATCTGCGCACCCTGGTCGATGCATCGCGCAGCCTCGGCTCCGGCTGGTTGAGCACCATCGGGAGGGTGCTCATCCCCAACCTGCGGACCGCCATCATCTCGGC
Source organism: Ilumatobacteraceae bacterium (assembly GCA_031428795.1). Lineage (GTDB taxonomy): Bacteria > Actinomycetota > Acidimicrobiia > Acidimicrobiales > Ilumatobacteraceae > UBA668. The sequence goes on from JANOYI010000211.1 coordinate 9,358, forward strand.
GGGGTTCCTCACCGCCGCCGTCGTCATGGGCGAGTACACCATCGCCCGCATCCTGCTCATCGACTCGTTGCCGCCGTACCAGCGCATCCTGGTGGGCACCGACACGCAGGCCGGCTTCGGTCTCAACCTGCTCGCGCTGCTGGCCACCACGGGGCTCTTCCTGCTGCTCAGCATCCTCACCAAAAAGCGCGACCGGAAACGCAAGTCGTTCGCCTACGCCGCCTCGCGGCTGGCCGCATCTCAGGAGCCATCGCCCGCATGACCACGCTCGACTTCATCTCGGTGCGCAAGACCTTCGGCACCACCGTCGCATTGGAGGGTCTCGATCTCGATGTGCGCGAGGGTGAACTCATCACGTTGCTGGGGCCGTCGGGGTGCGGCAAGACCACAGCGCTGCGCATCGCAGCCGGTTTCGAGTTCGCCGACTCCGGCGCCGTGCTGGTCGGTGGCGCGGACATCACCCGCACCGTGGCACACAAGCGACATGGGCATGGTGTTCCAGAGCTACAGCCTGTTCCCGAATATGACGGTTGCCAAGAACGTCGAGTTCGGCCTGCGTACCCGCAAGGTGGCCCCCGCCGAACGCCACCAACGAGTCGCCGAGATGCTCGACCTGGTGCAGTTGACTCCGTTCGCCGATCGCTACCCGCACCAGATTTCGGGTGGGCAGGCGCAGCGTGTCGCGCTCGCCCGTGCTCTGGCCGTGCAACCGCGTGTGTTGCTGCTGGACGAGCCGCTGAGCGCACTCGACGCGAAAGTACGCACGACGCTTCGCGACGAGATTCGTCGGATCCAAACCGAGGTGGGCATCACCACGTTGTTCGTCACGCACGACCAGGAGGAAGCGCTGGCCATCAGTGATCGCATCTGCGTCATGTCGCAGGGTCGCGTCGAGCAGCTCGGCACCCCCACCGAGGTCTACCGCCACCCGTCGACAGCGTTCGTGGCGCGTTTCGTGGGCTCGATGAACGCGTTCGGCGCCGAGGTCACTGGGCCATCGGAGGTGACAGTTGTTGGGCAACGCATTGGTGCGCCGGGTGCCGCCGCGATGGCTTCCGGCAGCCGCCTCACCCTGTTGGTGCGCCCCGAAGACCTGACGCTCACTGACGGGGGACTGCCGGGCACGGTCTCTGCCGTCACGTTCCAAGGTGCCACCACGCTGATTGGTGTCCGGATGGATGTGATGGACAGTCTGGTCAGCGTCGACGTTGGTCAGGGCGACGCCGACAAGTTGCAGATCGGCGACCGTGTTGCCGTCGGCATCAACGGCACGAACGCCGTCTGCGAGCCTGTGGCCTCGTAATGTCCGGCACGCTGCTTTCCGGGCTGCGGGCATTGGTGACTGGCGGCGGGTCGGGCATCGGCGCGGCGATCACCGCCTGCTTGCGCCGTGAGGGAGCTCTGGTGCTGGTAGTCGACGCCGACCCGTCGACTGAACCCGATGTTGTCGCCGACGTGTCGTCGACGGCCGGTGTCGACGCCCTGTTCGATGCCGTGCGCGATCGGTTGGGTGGACTCGATCTCCTGGTCAACAATGTCGGCGTGGCCGGGCCAACCGCGGCAGTGCAGGACATGGACCCCGACGCCTTTGACCGGTGTGTGCAGATCAACCTGGGTAGCGCGTTTCGGTGCACCCGCCTGGCTGTGCCGATGCTGCGCGAGAGCAAGGGCTCCATCGTCAACATTTCCTCGACTGCCGGCATTTTCGGCTATTCGCTGAGGTCGCCGTATGTCGCCGCCAAGTGGGGTGTGATCGGCCTCACCAAGTCGTGGGCGATGGAGCTCGGTCCCGACGGTGTGCGTGTCAACGCAATCTGCCCCGGCTCCGTGGGCGGGCCGCGGATGGACGGCGTGATCGAGCGTGAGGCGACGGCCACTGGCGTGTCGCCAGCGGGAGTGCGGAGGGCCTACGAGCAGCAGGTGTCGATGCAGTCGTTCATCGATGCCACCGACATCGGCGAGATGGTCGTGTTTCTGTCATCGCCTGCGGCGCGCTTCATCAGCGGTCAGGTGATCTCCGTCGACGGTCACACCGAGACGCTCAGCACCCGCAGCGCAGCAGCCGAGAGCTGAACGATGATAGCGCTCCCGCACACGCCGGTAGGTCGCGAGCGGCCACTGTCAGTCACCGAGTTGGGTGTGCGCACTGGGGCAGACGATCCGGCGAACTGAGTCACCAGCGACAACTGGATCGACCCTCCCTTCAACCGGTGGGGCTTCAGCCACGTCCGTGAACTGAGTCGCACTGCTCTGGTCGCACGTGGTCCACAACCAGTGTGGAATCTGGCCGACCAGAACCTCGATCTGTCGAACTTCGCCGTTGAGCACGACGGCGAGCGCTACACCTACGTCGACATGGTGCGCTCCACCTACACCGACGCATGCGATGTGGTACACAACGGCGCCATCGTGTTCGAGTACTACGACGAGGGCATTCGACCCACCGACACGCACCTGCTGATGTCGGTCTCGAAGTCGCTGACAGCATCGCTGATCGGAGTGCTGGTAGCGGAGGGAACGCTGGCAACCGACGGCTTGGGCCACGCTTGGTCGGTACGGCGGCTACGGCCTCGGTGGGCAGAACGTGCTGATCGATCGCGCGAGGAACACCGTCGTGGTCAAGCTCTCCAGTTGGCCGAAGCGAATAGATCCGTTGCTGGCGGCGTTCGCCGACACCGTCAACGAGGCCCTGTTCGACTTTCTTCTTGACGTCAACCGTTCCTGATTTCGACGGCTGTGCGCTGCACGGCAGCGACAATCTTGGTGTATCCGGTACAGCGGCACAGGTTGCCAGAGAGGCCGATGCGCACCTCTTCCTCCGACGGGCTGTCGTTGCGCTCCAGCAGAGCGGTAGCCGAGAGCAGCATGCCGGGCGTACAAAAGCCGCATTGCACGCCGCCTTCGTCCAGCAGGTTGCGCTGCAGCACATTGAGTGCCTCGCCGTCGGCGAGCCCCTCCACTGTGGTGATTGCCCGGCCTTGGGCCTGCACTGCTAGATAGCTGCATGAGTTCACCGGCTGCCCGTCGAGCAGCACCATGCAGGCGCCGCACTCGCAGTCGTCGCAGCCTTCCTTTGTGCCGGTGAGGCCGACCTCGGTACGGATGACACTGAGCAGGTTGCGCCCCTGCTCGATAGAGACCGGATAGTCGCGTCCGTTGATCGTCAGGCTGATGTTCTGTGTGTTGCTCATGACGCTGCTCCGATGCCGATGGCGCGATTGACGGGGATGGCGATGACTTCGCCGGCGGCGCGGCGGGCCGCTGCCTCTACTGCTCGCCGGGCCATCACGCCGACGGTGTGGCGGCGGTAGCGATCGCTCGCCCGGACGTCGCTGATGGGTTTCGCGTGCTCTACCGAGAGTGCGGCAGCAGCCTGGGCCGCGTCGGCGACGGAGTGGCCGACCTGGCCCAGTAGGTCGCCGGTGAAGATTGTCGGTGCGACCGCGGTGAGGCCGACCCGCAAAGCGGCGATGGTGCCATCCTCGGCGAGCGCTACAAAGGCGGCTGCGCCGACCACTGCAATCTCCATCGCCCGGCGGTATTCCAACCGCACGTAGGCGCTGCCCGCACGCGGGCCGGGCACGGGGATGTGCACTGCGACGCACAGCTCGTCGGGCTCGGCAACCGTCCGCCCGGGCGATGTCCACAGCTGCTCGATCGGCACCCTTCGTGACCCTCGAACAGAGCGAAGCTCGACCTCGGCCAGCATCACGGCCAGCGGTGCGCCGGTGTCCATCGCTGGGCTGGCATTCATGATGTTGCCGCCGATCGTGCCCAGGTGTCGAGTAGCGGGCGAGCCGACCAGCGCGCTGCCATCGGCCAAGCCGGCGTACATGGTGGTGAGCAGGGGGTGCGACACGATGTCGTGGTGTGTAGCGAGGGCACCGATACTGATGCCGTCCACCGTTTCGGTGATGGACTTCAGTTCGGCCAGGCG
>JANOYI010000212.1:0-20486 GCA_031428795.1 Ilumatobacteraceae bacterium
GTTCCACATTTCCTTCGACACGGGCTGAATTGCAGCGTTCACAGGTCCACCCCGCCGGTGGTGAGACCGTCGGCGTAAAGGTCGCGCTCGGTCGATGAGCAGTACATCGACCAACAAGCCAGAGATGCGTTCTACGAAGCCAACTACAAACACTCATGGGCGTGTAATTCAGTCGACGCGTTGCGTCGCTCGCCGATCACTCCGCGGACGGTCTGTCAAAGTGCTGCTGCCAGCGCCTGCCCCCACATCTGGCACCTCGACAACAAGGGTCGCTGGCGGTGCTGCTCGAAAGGCTCAAGCCTCGACTCGATCCAGAGCTTCGCCGAGGATCCGGCCGACCTGCTGGCGTGTCGGCAAACCCGAACCGGCAACCGATGCCCGAACCACTGGGTCATCTTGGAACCCCGTCAGGAGTGGTTGAGGCCGCTCGAGGTGACGGAGGAAGACGCTCGAGCATTTCTGCTCCTACGCGACGGCCTCGCCAAGCACGGCGTGACGCTGCTGGACGCGATCGTATTTCACGAGGACCATCGGTGGTGGTCGCTCCACGAACTGACATCGGGTACCACCCAGTGGTCATTCGCTGATCGCCGAGGCTCGCACAATGGGGCGGACAAGCGATGACTACCCTTGGACGCGTGAACGCGGTGACCTACGACCTTTGGTACGACGCAACGACAGTCGACGCCGAACTTGGCGTGGAAACCTCTATCAGCCACGGGCCACGTGCGGCCGATGCGTCATTCGACCCGCAACCCGGTGATTGGGTTGCCGTCGGCGACGACGACGAGCCGCCGCTCCGAGCGCAGGTTCTGCGCAGGAGCGGCAATCGAGTGTGGGTGCAACTCGACCTCGCTGGGAGCATGGGCGTCGATAAGACGTCATGACACTGACGTTTCCCGTCGATGAGGTTGCGTCGGAGTTGTCGTGCGATATGTTGCGATTCATGCAGGAGCGCAAGGTGATCACGGCGGCTGAGGTCGCCCAGATGACGCCGGAACAGCGCGCCGATGCATTCGACGCCAGCGTGTGTCGCTCTTGGGACGATGTCTCCGAACCGTTTCGCACCCAGGTCCTTGAGACCGCACGGGACTTTGCGCAGCGGTTCAAACTTGACGACTGACCGAATCGTTCGGTTCACGGAAGACTTCTTCGAACGGCTCGACCAGCTCCTCCCAGAGGAGCGCCGCGCAGACGGCACACTGTCAGCGACTGACTTCCTTGTCTTCGAGTTGCCGCCAATCAGCGAGCGTCTCGCGCGGAGCTTTGAAGACTCGACGCTCGCGACCGAGGATGACGACGTTCGACTCTTCGTCGGACATGGCCTGCTGGTGAGGTACATCGCGGTGTTCGCGCGGTTGGAGCACGATGGCTCAGTCGCCGCCTTCTGGGTCTCGCTCGACATGCCGGATTCTGCCTCTGGCTAGCGGCCCCAGCGAGTGCGGTCTGACTGACCGTCAGGCCGATCTATCTTTGGGGCAGGTCAACACGGATGGAGGCACATCATGGGGAAGTTCGTACTTGCGTATCGCGGCGGTGGGGCGCCATCGACGCCTGAGGAGGGTGCTGCAGTCATGGCATCCTGGGGTGCGTGGTTCGAATCGCTCGGCGCAGCCGTCGTTGACCCTGGCGCACCGTTCTTCGGCAGCATGGCCGTCGGCGGGGAAGTCACCGCCAACCTGAGCGGCTACTCCATCCTCGAGGCGGCCAGCCTGAACGATGCCGCGGCACTCGCCGCAGGGTGCCCCATCCTCACCGATGGCGGCACGATCGAGGTCTACGAAGCTCACCAGATGGGCTAGCGACGATGACCGTCGGGTCCGGATCGGCTTCGACGGCGGGCGAATCGGGGTCGCACGGCTAGGTTCAGCCGTATGACCATTCGCATGCCTGCACTTTCACTTGCCGCTTCACCCGGGCGGCGCGGCCAGGCACTCGAGCTGGCGCAGGAGATTGAGCGGCGGGGTTTCTCGGGCATCTACTGCCCAAGCTTCGGCGACGCGATGGGGCTGTGCCTCTCCATTGCCCACGTCACCACGACTATCGAGTTCGGCACGTCTATCCAGCCGATCTACCTGCAGCACCCTGCCGCCCTCGCCACCTCCGCGGCCTACCTGCACGAGGTAGCGCAAGGTCGCTTCCGCCTCGGCATCGGAGTCACCCACGGGCCCGTCACCAAGCGGCTCGGCGTGGAGACCGGCAAGCCACTCAGCGACATGCGCGAGTACGTCGGCACCATGCGCGCCGCCGGTGAGCAGATGGGCGGACTGCCGCCGGTCGTGCTCGCCACGCTGCGCGACAAGATGGTCGGCCTCGCGGCCGATGTCGGCGATGGCGCCGTGTGGGCCAACGCCTCGCTCAGCCGCATGCCGCACTCACTCGGGCTCGTGACGGATGGGTTTTGGATCGGCAACATGATCCCCACCGTCATCGACGACGATCTTGACGCCGCCCGCGCCCGCAACCGCAAGACCCTGCAGGGCTACGTGGCGCTGCCCAACTATCGCAACTACTGGATCGAAGCCGGCTACGAAGCCGAGATGACCGCCGTCATCGAAGCGCTCGCGGCACGCGACAACGATGCCGTGCTGGCCGCGATGAGCGACCGCTGGCTGGACGACTGCACCCTCTCCGGCCCGGTCGGCCGAGTCCGTGACGGCATCGAAGCCTGGTTCGACGCCGGCGTCACCGCCCCCATCGTCGTCCCGAGCTCGACCAGCGGAGGCCAAGCCAAAGCCTTCGAAGAACTGTTCGCAGCCTTCGCCTGACGACGACTGCACCTGCGAAGCGGCGCGAGAACTAGCGTCGGGGCCGTGGCAGGTTCGTCGGAGGGTCAACCGATTGCGCAAGTTGTCGGCATGCTCGACGACGACACGGTTCGGTACTTGTTGATCGCCGCAGCGGCGCAGCACGAGTCGGTGGCTACCACTGTTCGGCTTGCGGCTGCTTCGCCTGCCGACCGATTGGCAGTCTTGCGGGTTCTCGTCGACGACGACCTGCGCACCCGTCGCTTCCTTGGATATCGCCAATCCATCGATTGGGCAAATGATGCCGCCCCGGTGGTGGAGGCACTCTGTGCCGAAGCTGCCGCATCACCGAGCCGAGAGCTGTTGGCGCTTGTCGAGCGAGCCGTGAGCCATGTCGTGAAAGTGATCCTCAAGGCGGACGACTCGGCTGGCACCATCGGCGACCTCGCCCGCGACCTGCTGGGAATTCACGAGCGACTCTGTGACTCGGGTGTTGCCGACCCTGCTGCCCTCGCTCGGTGGATGGTGAAGTTCGGTTGCGACGACCAAGACTTCTTCACGGTTGATCCGGTTCGCTACGCCGAAGCATTGGGCGACCGTGGCGTTCAGCTCTTTCGGGCGGCCATTGAGAAACGTCCGCACACTCGCGAGAACGAGTTCGCGGTGAAGTACGCGACTCAACGCTTGGCCATCCTCGACGGCGACGCCGAGCGCGTTGTCGAACTCCTCGGCGGCGACCTCTCGAGCCCGCACCAGTTCATCCGCGTTGCCGAGGCAATGCTCGAACTGCAGCGCCCCGACGACGCAGTGTCGTGGGCGCGTCGAGGCATCGAATCGACCACTGGTTGGCAAGTGGCTCAGCTGTACGAGATCGTGGCGCGTGACTTGGAAGCTGCCGGACATACCGCCGATCTGCTCGACCTTCGGCGGGAGCACCACAGTCGGATGGCGAGCGCCTCGACCTACGCCGCGTTGCGCCAGGCCGCCATCGCGAACGACGAGTGGTCCTCAGAGATTGAGTCGGCGCGGTCGATTCTTGGTGCCCGCGACCGAGGCGCACTCGTTGATGTGATGCTCGCTGACGGAGAGATTGACGACGCATGGCAGCTCGCCACCAGCGACAACGACTGGTACGCGGGCGACCAACGCTGGTCTTCGCTCGCCGAAGCCCGCGAGGCCACCAACCCGGCCGCGTCACTCGGCGCCTACATGCGGTTGGTCGAGTCAGCGCTACGCACCGCTGACAAGCACGCGTACAGGGCTGCGGTCGGCTACCTCAAACGGGCACGCCGGGCTGCGAATGCAGCAGAATTGTCGGCCGACCTCGACGATTACATTGCCAGTCTCCGTGAGCTGCACCGCCGACGCCCCACCCTGATCGAAATGCTCGACAAAGCTGGCATGCGGTAGACGCGGGCGTGCCGCGTCCTTCCAGCCGCGGCGGGGCAAATCTGAATGAGGTGAACTCAGGCACTATGCCCGGGGCAGGCAGGACGGCCGGCACGCCGGGGCGAAGCGATCGGCCCGCCGTTGCGTCACCGGCTCTTCGGGGTAGGTTCGGCGGGGATGCTTTCGGTCAACGAGGTCACCAAACGGTTCGGCTCGCTGTTGGCGCTCGACGGGGTCAGCTTCACAGTTGAACGCGGCGAGATCGTCGGCTTCCTCGGCCCGAATGGCGCCGGCAAGACCACCACCATGCGAGCCATCGTGGGGCTGCTCACCCTCGACGGCGGGTCGGTCAGCTGGCAGGGCAACCCGGTCGACGCCATCGCCCGCCAACGCTTCGGCTACATGCCCGCCGAGCGCGGTATGTACCAACGGATGAAGGTGCGCGACCACCTCGTCTACTACGCCAGACTTTCCGGCCTCACCGCCCCCGCAGCGGCCCGCACCGCCAACACCTGGCTCGAGCGGCTCAGCCTCACCGACCGCGGAACCGACACCGTGCAGAGCCTTTCCAGCGGCAACCAGCAACGAGTGCAACTGGCACTCGCCCTTCTCAACGAACCCGACCTGCTGGTACTCGACGAGCCATTCTCCGGGCTTGACCCCGTCGCCACCGAGACGCTCAGCGACGTCCTGCGCGAGCAGGTCGCCAACGGAGTTGCCCTGCTGTTGAGCAGCCACCAACTGGACCTGGTTGCCGAGGTGTGCAGCGCAGTCGTCATCGTCGACCACGGTCGCGTCGTGCTGCAGGGCGAGGTCAACGGACTGCGCGCCGCCAGCCCGCAGCGCTACGTGGAAGTCGAATTCGCCGAACCGACCGCGACCGTCTGGGCCGAAGCCGCGCTCAGTAACGGCGGCCGCAAACACCGAGTGAGCGTTGCTGGCGACGTCGACCCAGCCGGCCTCATCGCCGAGGCCCGCATCCGCGGCCAACTCGTCGGCTACTCGTACGCCCCGCCCGATCTCTCGGAAGTGTTCCTCAACGCCGTCGGCCGCACCACCGTCGAGACGACCGACACGATCACTGACACGACAACGACAACGACAACGACAACGACAACGACCACGACCGAGGACCAGTCGTGAGCGAACACACAACACTCACCACCCCAGAAGTGATCCGCCTGGTGGCCGGCCGCGAACTCAATCAGCGCCTCCGCGCCAAGTCGTTCTTCATCGGCACGGGCTTGCTCATGCTGGTCATCCTCGCCCTCGGCATCATCAGTCGCGTGGCGAGCAGCGACGACGTCCAGCCGTCCGCCATCGCGGTCGCCGTCGTCGCCGACCAGTCCGACGACATCGTCGACGCCATCGAGTCGTCGGCAAACATCATCGACCGCGGCGCCACCGTCGACTTCTTCGACAATTCCGACACCGCGCAGGCGGCCATGCAAGACGGCGACTTCGATGTCGTCATCATCCCCGCCGACTACCAAGCTCTCTTCGACGGCGACGTGGACCAAGAAGTGCTCGCCGTCACGCAGCAGGCGTGGGCCCTCATCGACGTGCGTCAGAGCCTCAGCGACGCAGGGCTCGAGCCAGGCGAAATCACTAGCGCCCTCACCGTCACGCCACTGCAAGCGGTCACCGTCGAAGGCGACGACGAAACCTCCGAAACCGCAAGGCTCACTGGCACCCTCGCTGCAATCCTGCTGTTCATCTCACTGCAAACGTTCGGCACGTACGTGCTGACCGGCGTGGTGGAAGAGAAGTCGAGTGCCGTGGTGGAAGTGCTGCTGGTGCGTGCACGTGCGGACCAGATGCTGGCCGGGAAGGTGATCGGCATCGGCATCGCCGGCCTCGCACAGTTCGCCCTGGCCGTTGCCGCCTCACTCGTGTCGCTCAAGATTTCAGGCACCGACGTGCCCACCGAGATCTGGTCGGCAGTACCGATGACCCTGGTGTGGTTCATCGGCGGCTTCGCCCTCTACTCCACGTTGTTCGCCCTGGCCGGCTCGCTCGTCAGCCGCCAGGAAGACGCGCAAGCCGCGGCCGCGCCCATCATGTACGCGCTCGTCGGCGCCTACTTCCTGGTGTTCGTGCTGGGCAACATGCCGCACTCCACGCTCAGCAGGGTGTTGTCGATGTTGCCGCCCATCGCCCCCATGTTGATGCCAATGCGCATGGCCGCTGGCGCCGCTTCCGGCGTTGAAGTGGCGGTCGCTGTCGTCCTACTAGCCCTCACCACCTGGGGCGCCTGGAAGCTGGCCGCCCGCATCTACGAACAGGTACTGCTGCGCCGCGGCTCGCGAATCGCGTGGCGCGACGCCGCCAAACTGCTTCGCCGCTGACTGCCCGCGGGACGTTTGCCCGGGGGAATGGGACCTAGGGCCCTACGTGGATTGACCTCGACCCCGCAGAATTCTCCGTGAGGCACAAAACCAGTGGCTCACGGAGAAGAGGGACTGAGATGTCTGAAGAGATCGACCCCACGACAGAACCGGAAGGGGTCGATCGTCGACTCTTCCTGGGGATGATGGCCGGCGGCGTAGGCGGTGCGGCGATGGTCGCCATTCCCGCCATTGCGGCATGGCCCAGCAACAACCACACAGTGACCGTCGGCGCCAAGCCCGCACCCGAGACCCCGACCGCCACGACCGTGATGCCCGGCATGGCCGGCATGGACCACGGTGACGCCGACGCGATGGACGAGATGCACTCCAAAGGCATCGACCAGTTCCTCGCCAACATCACTGACCCGATCACGGCCGGCAAAGGCACAGTCGACCTGGAGTGGACCATGGAGGGCGATGTCAAAGTCTTCGAACTCACCTGCTCCGAAGTCGATTGGGAAGTGACACCCGGTCAGATTGAAAAGGCGATGGCCTACAACGGCATCGTCCCCGGCCCGACCATCCGCTGCGTGCAAGGCGAGAAGATCCGCATCAACGTGCTCAACGAACTCCAAGAGAGCACCTCAGTTCACTGGCATGGCCAACGCGTTCCCAACGCAATGGACGGGGTGCCCTACATCACTCAGCCGCCGATCAAGCCCGGCGAGCGGTTCGTCTACGAGTTCACCGCCGGCCCCTTCGGCAGCCACATGTACCACTCGCACCACAACGCGGCCGTGCAAGTCTCGGCCGGCCTGCTTGGCGCTTTCATCGTGACCCCGAAGAACCTCGCCGACGAGCCGGCGCACGACCACGACTACCTCTACATCCTCAACGACGCGATGGGTGGCTTCACCATCAACGGCAAGGGCTTCCCGGCCACCGATGCCTACACCGCCAAGCTCGGTCAGCGAGTGCGCTTCCGCTTCATGAGCGAAGGCGTGATGGTGCACCCCATCCACCTGCACGGCCTGACCTTCGAGGTGTTCGCCCGCGACGGCTATCCGCTGCCGCAGCCCTTTCTGTGCGACACCATCACCGTTGCGCCCGGCGAGCGCTGGGACGTCACTGTCGTCGCCGACAGTCCGGGCATCTGGCCCTTCCACTGCCACATCCTCTCCCACGCTGAAAGCCCGCAGGGCATGTTCGGCATGGTCACCGTCTTAGTCGTCGAATAGGAACCGTCATGACCGTCACTGAAACCACCACCGAAGTAGTTGCACCCACGTCAACACCTACGGCCCGCACGGCCACCGTCGTCACTCCTGGCGCCGGCCGGAACAAGCGTCCGGGCCTCAACACCGAGACCCTCGCGCTCGGTGCCATCTTCATTGCCCTGTTCGCCTTCGCCGCCGCCATCTTCGCGGTCGGTCTGGCGAGCAGAGCGATCGACGAGCACGAAGCTGTCCTCGCTGCCGGCAGTGCTGGCGGCGGAGTTGCCGCCGCTACTGTCGACGTGTCGCTGACCGAGTTCGCGATCATGCCCGAACCGCTGACGGCACCCGCCGGAGCAACGCTTGCCGTCGTCAACAACGGCGCGGTTGCGCACAACCTCAGCGTCGAGGGCTTGGTCACTCCAGACCTGCTCGCCGACGAGACAGCCAACCTCGACATCAGCAGCCTTGCACCCGGCACCTACACAGTCATCTGTGCGATCGTCGGCCACAAGGAAGCTGGCATGGAGACCACCCTCACGATCACGTGACCGGGGCCGCACAACTGAGGCTTCGCGCGTCGGTACGCGAGAGTTGGTGAACGGTTGTCACCGACACAATCTAAATCGGCGTGTGGTGCAAGTGCGGTCGGCGACACGAGAACCGTTGACAGCACGAGGTCGTCCGACTGAACGATCACGGCGTAGCGAACGTCGCGCTGCTCGCCTCCCTGAGCGTCTCGAGCCAGCGGCGCACTGAACCCATCCGGGTGGGTCACCGTGTCGAACCCCCCTCGTCCACGCTACGAAAGGGAGTACGAGATGGTGAAGAAATCAAAGATTGCGGTTGGCATTGCCGGCCTCGGTGTCGTCATTGCCGCAGGCTTGGCTGGAGTCGGCAGCGCCGGCGCCGCCCACGGTGGGGCGCTCACCGACGGCACGTTCGATGGTCGAGCAGAGGTGGCGTCCACTGCCACGAACAAGTCGATCGTTGGTGACCCCAACGGCCGCGGTGAGGCGTACGTCTTCTCCACCGGTGGTGGAGTGATCTGCTACGTCATCGAGGTCAGCAAGATCGGCCCGGCGACGGCAGCGCACATTCACGACGCAGCCGCCGGCGCCAACGGTCCGGTCGTCGTATCGCTGTCGCCACCGACGAACGGTTCATCGGCTGGCTGCGTCGATACGGGTAACGCTGTGCTCGCCGCTGACATCACCCTGAACGACCCGAGCGGCTACTACGTGAATGTCCACAACGCCGAGTTCCCCGGCGGAGCTGTTCGCGCCCAGCTCGGTTCCTGAGGGCTGAGATCATGGTCGGTACTCGTCTCCGTGCCGATCATGATCTGCCCCTTGGGTTCTTATCGCTACATCAGCTCGGGATGCGGCCGGCTTCGTAGGCCCAGATGGCGATCTCGACGCGGTTTCTTGCGCCCAGCTTGCTCATCAAGCTGGCGATGTGGGTCTTGGCGGTGCTGAGGCTGATGTGTAACTCGCTGGCGATCTCGGCGTTCGTCCGCCCGCGGGCAACGGTGAGCAGTACTTCTTCCTCGCGCTCGGTCAGTGGCTCGATCGGCTGCACCACTGCGGATCGATTCGTTGCGTTGGCAAGCGTGGACAAGAGCCGACCGGTGACGCTCGGCGCGATCAGTGCGTCGCCCTCGGCCGCGGCGTGAATTGCCTGCACCAACAGCACCGGCCCGGCGTCCTTCAGTAGAAATCCGCGAGCTCCGGCCTTCAGTGCGCCGATCACGTACTCGTCGAGATCGAAGGTGGTGATGACGACGACAGCCATGGGGTTGGCGACCTGCGGCCCGGCCAGCAGACGCGTCGCCTCGATGCCGTCCATCTCAGGCATCCGGATGTCGAACAGGCACACGTCGGGTCGAAGTTGGCGTGCGAGCTCGACGGCCTCGCGACCATTCGATGCCTCACCAACGACCTCGATCCCTTCCTGAGCGTTGAGGATCATCGTCAGCCCGGTGCGCACCAGATTCTGATCGTCGGCGACCAGCACACGAATGGTCATGCTGACACGCCGTCACGCGGGAGCACGGCGGTGATCGTCCACCCGCGCCCATCACTGGGACCGGCCTGCAACGTGCCGCCGAGCAACTTGGCACGCTCGGACATGCCCACTAATCCGTAGCCAATCGAGCCGGCCGCTGAAGGGTTCGGGTCGCCATCGTCCTGCACGGTCAAGCGGATGGCGTCGTCGTCGCCGGTGACCAACACCTCGATGCGGGTGGCGTGACGTGCGTGGCGCACAGCGTTCGTGATCGACTCCTGCGCCATCCGGTACACCGCTGCCCCCACCGAGGGTCGAATGTCGTCGAGTCCGCCGGTCAGTCGCACGGCGATGAGCGGCGAGTCGCCCGTGGCTCGAGCCAGCTTGGTGATGTCGGCGACCCCACGCTGCGGCGCCAGTTCGGCCGTCTCGCCATCGCGCAACGCACCCACCATGATGCGCATTTCGGTGAGCGTGCGCGACGCCTCCTCTTCGATGACCTGCAGCACGCGGATCGCCGTGTCGGGATCGGTCGACGCCACGGTGCGCCCCGCCTGCGCCTGAATGATGATGGCTGAGACGTGGTGAGCGACCGTGTCGTGCAGCTCACGGGCAAGCAGCTCGCGCTCGAGCAATTTCACTTGGTCGAACGCGCGGACGCGGTACGCAAGTCGGTACCGCACCGCCAGTCCAACGGCTGCGGGGAACAGCAAGAAGACGGAGGCGGCGATGACCTCGACAATGCTGTTGACCGCGCCGGATCCGTTCGGCACATGAGCGAGCATCATCACGGCCAGACCGATCATGCACTCGCGACCAGAGCCCCAGCGGAAGAGAGCGTACGGAAGAATCAGTAGCCAGGCCGTGGCGTAGAGCATCGCCGAGTAGTCGGCGCCGAGCAGGAGCACCGCCTCGCTCGCCCCATGGCAAGCGAACACGATGACGACAACGGTGAGCGGATGCGTGCGCCGCCAGAGCAGCGCAAAGATCGACGGCACGCCGAGGATGAAGGCGACCACTGGCCAGCCAAGATCGTTGCGCAGAAACACTTCGAACACGCCCACGGGTATGAGGAGGGCGAGCAGCACCCAGTCTGTCCAGACCCGTGCTGGTGGAGGCGGCGACGCGCGCGGTTCGACCCACAATTGTCGGACCGTATCGCTGACCATCTCGCCATCATACGGATCGTTCTGCGGCGGCGAATCGGCCGAAAGTACGGTCGCGAATCAACCGAATGGCCAGCGCACATCGGGCCACTCGGCCGATGTGGCCAGCGACGGATGTGGCCACGATGCAGGGGTACGAACACCCGGCCTGTCAGGTCGCGTGCCGAGGAGGAAATTGCAATGTCCCATGCCCTGTATCGATTAGGTCGCCTTGCCGCGCGCCGCCCCCTGGTCGTGATCGCGACGTGGCTGATGCTGGCCGTCGTCGTCATCGGTTCATCCGTCGCGTTCGGTCGCGAACTCGAGGACGCCTTCGAAGCACCCGGGCTCGATTCAACTGCTGCGCTCGACCTGCTCACCGCTGCTCAATCCGATGCAGCTGGCCCGACTGCTCAGGTGGTACTGACACCAATCGACGCGACCGCGACGTTTGGTGAGTCGGCGGTTGCGGACGCAGCTCTCGCTGACACCGCAGCCGCGGTTGCACAGCTGCCCAATGTGCTGGGTGTCAACGAACCCCAGATCTCGGCCGACGGACGGGTCGCGCTGATCCGCGTGCAGTACGAGTTGATCGAGGAACTCAGCGCGGGCGACCTCGAGAACCTCAAAGATTTTGCCGCCGATGCAAGTGTCGGCTCGCCGTTGCAGATCGAGCTGAATGGCGATCTGTTCTTCACGTTCGAGCAGCCGGAAAGTAACGTCGGCGAGCTGATCGGCATCGTCGCGGCAGTGGTGATTCTGTTGCTCGCATTCGGCTCACTGATCGCAATGGGTCTGCCAATCGGACTTGCGCTGTTCGGTCTCGCGCTCGGTATCAGCTCGATGTCGCTGATCACCTACCTCGTCGAGATTCCCAGCTGGGCACCGCAGCTGGCCAGCATGGTCGGCCTCGGTGTCGGCATCGACTACGCGCTGTTCATCGTCACGCGACACCGCGAGTTCCTGGCGCGTGGAATGACCGTCGAGGAGTCCGTCGGGCGTGCCACAGCGACCGCCGGTCAGGCAGTCATCTTCGCCGGCGGCACGGTGGTCATCGCCATCCTCGGGCTTGCGGTCGCGGGCGTGCCGTTCATGACGTCTGCTGGTATCGCGATCTCTGTCGTCGTGTTGCTGATGGTGGTCGCCTCCATCACGTTGCTACCCGCGTTCCTGGGCCTCGCCGGCCATCGCATCAACCGCTTTGCGATCCACCGCCGCGCGTCGAATCGATCGGCTAATGGAGCCGGTTGGGAGCGTTGGATTCGGCACGTCTCACGACACGCGTGGGTCTACACAATCGGCGTCACGACACTGCTGCTGGCGCTGGCTGCGCCGGTGCTGTCGCTGCGGCTGGGCTTCCCTGACGAAGGGACGCTTCCCGAAAGTCGCACGCAGCGACGTGCCTACGACCTGTTGGCCGAAGGCTTCGGCCCGGGTGTGAACGGGCCGCTCGTCATCGCCATCGACATCTCGCAGGACGCGACCGTTGTCGAGCCGCTGACTGCAGCGATCCTCGCCGACAACGGCATCGCGTCCGTGATGCCCGCACAGGTGAACAAGCCCGCTGGCGTGGCGGTGATGTTGGCAATCCCCAACTCGTCGCCGCAGGACGAAGCGACGCTCGAGACCATCGACCGCCTCCGCGCCAACGTGTTCCCCGCGGTACTCAACAGCACTGACGCCACCGCGCACATCGGCGGTCAGACTGCGAGCTTCGGCGACATTGGTGCCCGCGTCAACGACCGCTTGCCACTGTTCATTGCGGCCGTGCTTCTGCTTTCATTCATGTTGCTGACGCTGGTGTTTCGCTCAGTCGTCGTGCCGCTCAAGGCAGCCCTCATGAACCTGCTCAGCATCGGCGCCGCCTACGGCGTGCTGGTGATGGTCTTCCAGTGGGGTTGGGGCAAAGACATCATCGGCCTCGAATCGACAATCCCGGTGCTGGCCTTCATCCCTATGTTCATGTTCGCCATCCTCTTCGGCCTGTCGATGGACTACGAGGTCTTCCTGCTCTCACGAGTTCGCGAGGAGTACCTCCGCACCGGCGACAACGACGCAGCCGTCGTCCACGGCATTGCCAGCACCGCAAGGGTGATCACGTCGGCGGCGTTGATCATGATCTCGGTATTCCTCGGCTTCGTGCTCAGCGACGACCCGGTCACGAAGATGATGGGGCTAGGCCTGGCGACCGCGATCTTCGTCGACGCCACCATCATCCGCATGGTGCTGGTTCCCGCGACCATGAAGCTGATGGGCAACGCCAACTGGTGGCTGCCCAGCTGGCTTGACCGGCTGCTCCCCACCATCGACATCGAGGGCGAGGCGGGCCTCCCCGAACCCGAGCGCGATTCCAACTCGTCGGCGACGGCGGACCGCGACCACGAGCTGGTGTCGGCATGAGCGTACCCATCGTTGCGTCCGCCGCATATCCGGTGCGGCTCGAGATCGACTACCCGGATCGCCCGCTGAACCGGGTCACGTCCGCCTTCCGCATCGTGTTGGTGCTCCCAATTCTGGTGCTGCTGGCGTTGCTCGGTTGCGGCCGCCCCTCCGGCCTGCTGACCGTGCCCGTCGGCCTCATGCTGGTGTTTCGCCGTAAGTACCCTCGCTGGTGGTTCGACTGGCAAGTGCAGTTGAAACGCTTCGAAACCCGAGTCTGCGCGTACGCGCTGCTGCTCGACGATCGATACCCGTCGACCGACGAGGAGCAGGGGGTGCACCTCGAGATCGACTACCCCGAGGCAACACGAGACCTCGATCGTTGGCTGCCGCTGGTGAAATGGTTCCTCGCGATCCCGCACTATGTGGTCCTGGTGGTGCTGTTCATCGGCGTGATCGGTGCATCCATCGGGGCCTGGTTCGCGATCCTGTTCACGGGCCGCTACCCGCGGGCGCTCTTCGACTACGTCGTTGGCGTCATGCGCTGGGAGCAGCGAGTCACCGGCTATGCCGTCACCCTCATCACAGACCGCTATCCCCCATTCACCCTGAAAGCGTGATTCCGGCGTTCACAATCGCACGTGTCACATTCTGACCTCGGTGTGATCCGGTCAGGGGCGCGACACGTGCGATTGTGAACGGAAGGGCGGGCTCTTTGTGAGACCCTCGGCGTACGGTTGCGGGCATGGGTACCGAGGCGAACCAGTCCGCGCCAAGTCTGGCAACCGAACATTTGTCCTTGGTGCTTTCGCGACTCGCTGGTCCGAGCGCTGTGCCCCGGGCCGACCAGGTGGAGGCGGTGCACGCCATCATCCAGCCGGCGGCTCGCGTGCTGGTGGTGCAGGCCACGGGCTGGGGGAAGTCGGCGGTGTACTGGGCCGCTACTTCCGCGCTGCGATCCAGCGGCGCCGGCCCCACCCTTGTGGTCTCGCCGCTGTTGGCACTGATGCGCGACCAGGTCACCGCCGCCACCAACTCTGGGCTGCGTGCCGCGACCGTGAACAGCACCAACCTCGACGACTGGGACCCCATCTTCGAGGCGCTCGACAACGACCGGCTCGATGTGTTGCTGGTCTCGCCCGAGCGGCTGGGCAATCCGCGCTTCGCCGCCCGGCTCGACGAGTTGATGTCTCGCGTTGGGCTGGTCGTGATCGACGAAGCTCACTGCATCAGCGATTGGGGCTTCGACTTCCGGCCCGACTATCAACGGCTCGCCCGGGCGCTGCTGTCCACGCCAACTGCCTCCGTGCTGGCCACCACGGCCACCGCAAACCAGCGCGTCACCGCCGATGTGGAAGCGCAATTGGGCACGGGCACTGTCACGTTCCGCGGCACGCTCGCGCGCACCTCTCTGCAGCTCTCCGTGGTCTCGGGGCTGTCGCCGTTGGAACGGTACGCGTGGGTGGCCGATGCACTCGACACGCTCCCCGGCTCGGGCATTGTCTACGTACTGACGGTCGCCGAGGCAGATCGGTTGGCCGGGTTTCTGCAGACCTGCGGTCACAAAGTGGTGGCCTACACCGGCCAGATGGACCCCGAGGTACGCGTGGAGGTGGAAGAGGCGTTGCGCGCAAACCAGGTGAAGGCCGTCGTCGCCACGTCCGCCTTGGGTATGGGCTACGACAAACCGGACCTGGGCTTCTGCCTCCACGTCGGCTCGCCTGCCACACCGGTTGCGTACTACCAGCAGATTGGTCGCGCCGGCCGTGCAGTGGCAACCGCCGACGCAGTGCTGTTGTCGGCGCAGGCCGACGAGCGGATCTGGGAATACTTCGCCACTGCGTCCATACCGAACCCCGACGACGTGGCTGCCACTTTGAAGGCGCTCACCAACGGGGCGCGATCGGTGATCGAACTCGACTCGCTGACGGGCGTGCGGCGCGGTCGGTTGGAGACGCTGCTCAAGATTCTTGCCATCGACGGTGTGGTCGCGAAAGACGGCTCGAAATGGGTGGCCACCGGCACGCCGTACACGCATGACACCGCCAAGTGGACGGCGCTGGCCCAAACACGAAGAGGCGAGGCCGACCTCATGCGTCGCTACGCGCACGGCGAAGGCTGCCTGATGGCGTATCTCCAGCAGGCGCTCGACGACCCTTCGCCGGCCCCATGCGGTAGATGCTCGGTGTGCACCGGCGAGCTGCCCTCGCCCGGTCTTCATGCCTCGGCCGAACGGCTGGCCGCTGCCCGCGCCTACATGCACGGCGTCGACATCGAGATCGAGCCACGCAAGATGTGGCCATCGGGCGGCAAGCGACGCGGCAAGATCAGTGGCATCAGCGAGGGCCGCGCAGTTGCCTTCGCCGACGACCCCGGCTGGAGCGAAGAACTGCTCGCCCTTCAGCGCACCGGCTACGGCAGCATTCCGCCCGAGCTCGTCGCGGGTGCGGTGGAAGTTCTACGGCGCTGGTCGAAAGTGTGGCCGCAGCGACCTGTGGCAGTTGCCGCAGCGCCTGCCTTCTCGGTCGAGATGAAGGCGAATATCGCCCTCGCTCAGCACATTGCTGGCATCGGCAAGCTGCCCTTCCTCGACCTCTTCAGCTGGCAGGGTGACGCAGCAGGGGACCAGCTGTCCAGCGGCCCAGTCGTCTCTCACCTCGAAGGAGTGATACGCCTCGATCCGACCATCGAGGTCCCGCACGGCCCAGTGCTGTTGTGTGCAACAACGATGCGGACGGGCTGGTCGCTCACCGTCAGCGCGGCACTTTTGCACGATGCGGGCTGCCCGGCAACGATGCCGTTGGTCATTCATCGCTTGCCGTAGCAGGGCTGCGAAACCAGGCTGGGCGTGTTCCCCTCATACGAGAGCGAGGATACGTTCCACGGTCGCGTCGTCAAACGATTCCACCGGGCCAGTCTCGGGACCGATCAGCATTGACAGCAGCAAGCCGAGAACCAACGGATCGGCCGTCATGTGCTCTCGGAACGCCACTCGCCGCTGGTGCCCCTCAGGCGTGAACGTGCATCGCACCTCGGTCGTGATGTGCCCGGCCACCCGCAAGCGCCGCATCCGTTCCCCCCGTTCGAGCACGTATGGCTCGAACGCCGCCGCGGACCAATCGTCGGCTGCCAAGACCACATCCGTAATCGACCGTGCGTCGCGCAGCGCGACGCTGAGTCCTTCGCCGATGATGGGGTCAGACCAGCCAGCCGCATCGCCGATCAGCACCGCGCCATCGACAGCCGGGTGATCGACCCACGCATCGGTTCCTTGGTAATAGGAACACGGGCCAGCGGGCTCTGCGTCTGCCAGCAGGTCGCTGTCGGGCACGGAGTTCAATCGAAAGCCGTCGAGCATCTGTTGGGCACGGTCCGGCCCCGTGCGAGCCGTCCCCGGTTCGCACGCCATGTAGAGCCTGACCAATCCGCCGCGCCGAGGAAAGCCGAGAAAGTATCGGTCGTCCTCGGTACCCGTGAACGCCCCCTTCATATGCCACTCGGGTGCGTGCACCAGCATCCCGCCGAGAACGACCTTCGCCTCCACCTGGTGCATCGGAATGCTCAACGCACGACGAACGGTGGACTGCCGGCCGTCGGCTCCAACGATCAAACGACACCGTGCCTCGACGAGATTGCCGTCGATTTCGTATCGGACGATCGGCGACGCGCCCGCCGTGACTTCAACGTCACCGACGCCGCGCACGACTCTCGCGCCGCGTTGCTCGGCGAGTGAGTTGAGCGCCTCTGAAGCCTGGGGGTGGCCGACACACATCGCTCCGGCCACGTCGGGAAGAAGGACTCCCAGCGGGAGCGCCGACTCGAGAGCAACCGTCGGATCGACGTCCTCCGCGAAGCTCACGAAGTGTTCGGCGTAGGTGCCGCCCGCGTCGAGCAGAGTTTGTTCGAGCCCAAGTTGCTTCATCTCTGCGACGCCCCACGGGTGCATGTACTCGCCGCGGACCTTGTCGCGATACGTGGTCTGGCGCTCCAATACAAGGACCGTGAGGCCGGCGGTAGCGAGCGTTGCTGCCACCGCCGACCCGGCGATACCGCCGCCGATAACGACGACGTCGTATTGCTCCATCACGGCCCTCCCCGTCAGTGTCGAGCCAACTGTGGCCCGACTCGTGGGTAACAGTAATCCGTCCGCTACTCAGGCTTGGACGAAGGTCGTGGCTTCGATTTCGCCGTGCCCCACAGGGTGCAGATCGCGGCGAGTGACATGAAGATCAGCACGTAGACGGCGAAGGGTCGCACGGTGCCGTCGAAGGCGTCGCTGGCCAGGCCGTCGACCCGCTGTTGCCCCCGAACGAACGCGGCACGCCCGGTGCCCGCATCGACGCGGTCACCGCCTTCCATCTCGCGACGGCTGGCGGCGGCGATGTGCTGGGCATACCCGTCGGCCGCTTTCAGGTCGGTCAGCGGTTCGACGCGTTCGTGGTCGACACGGCCGGCTCGCCGTCGGGGCTGCGCCGGTGGGAGGGCATCGACACCGAGGAGCGCCGCTTCGAGAAGATCGTGCACCTCGCTGGGCCTGCCGACATCGGAACCTTATGGGTTTCGGTTCGGTCGGTCTCGTCGCGTGAGGGGCTGATCACTGAGTGAGGGGCTCTGTCGACCAATTTCGGCAACCGGTCACTAGCCTTGGTCGAACGTCGACAGAAGGTTGCAGATGAGTGGAAATTCGGTGTTCCGGCACCAACACAGCGGGATCCTGAGCTTGGCGGCCATTGAGGCACCACGGGTCATCACCTCCGAATGGATCGACGAGCAACTCGCCGACACCTATACGCGCAACGGCCTGCATCCCGGCCTGCTGGCCGGGCTGGCCGGCATCATCGAGCGCCGATGGTGGGACGACGACGTGTCGTTCGCCGACGCGGCCGCGATGGCGGGGCGCGCGGCCATCGAGAAGGCAGGCATCGACAAGTCTGAAATCGGCATCCTGATCAGCACTTCGGTCTGCAAGGAAAACCTCGAGCCGTCCGTCGCCTGTGCTGTCCACCACATGCTCGGCCTGCCGTCGTCATGCCTCAACTTCGACATCGGCAACGCCTGCCTCGGCTTCGGTAATGCCATCTACGTTGCGGCCACCATGCTCGACGCCGGCGCTATCGACTACGCCCTCATCGTTGATGGTGAAGGCAGCCGCTACACGCAAGAGACCACGCTCGCCCGCCTTCGCGACCCGGAATCGACCGCCAAGGATGTGTTCGCCGAGTTCGCATCACTCACGCTCGGCTCTGGTGCCGCAGCGATGGTGTTGGCCCGCACCGATCGTCACCCCGAGGCTCACCGCCTGGTCGGTGGCGTCGCTCGTGCCGCCACACAGCACAACGAGCTGTGCATCGGCAGCCTCGACCGCATGACCACCGACACGCACAGTCTGCTGGTTGCCGGCCTCGATCTCGCTGCCGACGCATGGGCCGAAGCCTCCATCACAGATGAGTTCGGGTGGGCCGGCGGCCTGGATTGGTACATCCTCCACCAGGTCAGCAAGGTGCACACCACAATGCTGTGCGAGCGCTTGGGCATCGACCAGTCGAAGGCGCCGCTCACGTACCCGCATTACGGCAACGTCGGCCCGGCGGCCGTTCCGATCACGCTGGCCAGCGTGCAGGACCAGATCAAGCCAGGCGAGCGCGTGCTGTGCTTGGGTATCGGGTCCGGCCTCAACACCAGCGCGACCGAGATCGTCTGGTGACCACCGCCAGCCCGTCGCTCGGCGTCCCCGATGCTGACGGGCTACGAGAGTTCGGGCTCGATCCAGCCTGGTCGCGCGTCGTTGACGTCCCAAGCCACGACGGTTCGACGTACCAGTGGCACATGCTCGATCGCACCGCGGCGCCAGGCGCTGACGGCGTGACGATCGTGTGCCTGCATGGGAACCCGACGTGGTCGTTCCTCTGGTCTCGACTGATGAGCGAGTTGTCGCCCGCTCATCGGGTGATTGCGCCCGACCAATTGTCGATGGGCTATTCGCAACGGACTGGTCCACGTTCATACGCCGACCGCGTTCGCGACATCGACGACCTCTTGCTTGCGCTCGATTTGGACGGCCCGGTGTGGTTGGTCGCGCAGGACTGGGGCGGTGCGATTGCGATGGGTTTCGCGGTCGCCCATCCGTCGCGAGTGTCCGGCCTCGTGTTGTCGAACACGGGCGTCGCAGTGCCATCGGGTCGGAGCGCACCGTGGCTGATCAAGTTGGCGGCCACAACTGGCGTGCATCGCCTGACAACGCGCACCTCGCCGCTGTTCGTGCGCGGCACACCGTTCCTGCCGGGGCGCTCACTGACGCGTCTACAGCGTCGTGCGTTGGCCGCTCCGTACCGCGGCGCCGGGCGGCGCGATGGCGTTGCGGGCTTTGTGGCCGACGTGCCGTTCGACGACTCGCATCCGTCGGCTGCCGACATCGCTGCCGTGGCATCGCGTTTGCCAGAGTTGGACATTCCAGTTCGTCTGGTGTGGGGTTCACGCGACCCAGTGTTCAACGACGACTTCGCCGAGGACCTGCGTGGCCGGTTCCGCAATGTCGAACTCCACCGCATTGCCGACTGCGGGCATCTCACGGTCTTGGAAGCATCGATCGCGCGATACGTCGAGGCCGCGATTGTCAACCACACCAGCGTTGCGCCGTCTGCCTCTGCCGTTGGCGCGCCGCTGTGGTCGCTCATCGGGCACGGTGCTCCAGGGTCGATCGCCGTCAGTGACGCCGCTGCCGAGGAGACCATCACTGACGCCGCGTTCGCCGGCCGCGTGGCGTCGTTCGCGCAGAGCTTGCGTGGTCACGGGGTGCAGACGGGCGACCGCATTGCGGTGCTCGTGCCGCCCGGAATCGACCTCATCGCAGTCATCTACGCGTGCTGGCGTATCGGTGCAGTCACTGTCGTCGCCGATCGCGGTCTTGGGCTGCGCGGGCTGGGTGCTGCAGTTCGCTCAGCTCGGGTGAAGCACGTGATCGGAATCCGGCCCGCGATCGCTGCGGCCCGCACACTGCGGTGGGCGCCCCGCGCCAACATGATCTCGCTGTCGTCGCTGGATGGTTCTGTTCTGCAGCGTCTCGACCAACTGGATGCCCCGTCGCCTGGCGCAGACGCGCCGGCAGCGGTGGTCTTCACCTCGGGTGCCACTGGGCCGGCGAAGGGCGTGCGCTACACCCACGCGCAGCTCCACGCGCAGCGCGACGCACTCCGAGCGCTGTACGACATCACGCCCTCCGACCGATTCGTTGCAGCGTTCGCTCCCTTCGCCGTCTTCGGTCCGGCGCTCGGCATC
>JANOYI010000213.1:0-14749 GCA_031428795.1 Ilumatobacteraceae bacterium
AGATCGTGCTCACCCACGAAGGGAATTGATCATGACTCCAGGCAGCCACGATTCCGAAGCCCTGAAGGCAGCCGTCTGCAGCCGCGTCGATGAGCTGGCCGATCAGTTGATCGATGCCAGCCATCAGATCCATGCGCACCCGGAGCTGAACTTTCAGGAGCACTTCGCACACGACTTGCTCACCGACCTACTCGAGCGCAACGGCGTTGCTCCCACCCGTCACGCCTACGACCTGGAGACGGCCTTCGACTCCAGCGTCGGCACCACCGGCGCGACAATTGCGGTGCTGTGCGAATACGACGCGCTGCCGGGTGTCGGCCACGCGTGCGGCCACAACATCATCGGCACCGCCGGCCTGGGCGCCGGCCTCGCCGCTGCGTTTGTGGCAGAGGCCGCCGGCGGACGGGTCCGCATCATGGGCACGCCCGCAGAAGAGGGCGGCGCCGGCAAGGTACACATGGCGCGTAAGGGAGCCTTCGACGCAGTGGACGCGGCGATGATGGTGCACCCGGCCGACGCCGACTTGATCTCAATGGACTGCATTGCCATCCAGGAGCTGTTAGTGCACTATCACGGCAAGTCGGCGCACGCGTCCGCGGCGCCGTGGGAGGGCCGCAACGCACTCGATGCAGCCGTCCTGGGCTACATGAACATCGCGGCCATGCGCCAGCACATTCGTCCCAACGAGCGCATCCACGGCATCTTCACCAACGGTGGCGACAAGCCCAACATCGTTCCGTCCGAGGCAGCAATGGATTGGTATGTCCGAGCTGGCACCATCGAATCTCTACAACCGCTGAAGCAGCGCGTCGTGACTGCATTGGAAAGCTCGGCCGCTGCGTGTGGTTGCACGATGACCCATGAGTGGGACCCGAACCCGTGCGCCGACATGATCGACAACGGCCCGATGGTTGGCGCCTACGTGGCAAACGCGGCGCGGGTCGGGCGCACAGTGCTCGACCCGATCACCAGTGGTCGACGGGTGATGGGCAGCACCGACATGGGCAACGTCAGCTACCTGGTGCCGTCGATTCACCCGATGATCAAAGTAGCACCCGACGGCGTGCCGATTCACAGCATCGACTTCGCCACCTGGGCAGCCAGCCCGGCAGGCGACCAAGCCGTCATCGACGGCGCCAAGTCGATGGCCATGACGGTCATCGATTTGTGGCTGCAGGCCGACCTCCGCGACCGTATGAATGAGGCGTTTGCTGGCCGGCCCGCGGGCGTCCAGGTGCTCTGAGCAGGTCTCTTCGGCATCCCTGCCGCGCGCAGCGCGGCACCCCTAGGATGACACCTCGTGACGGTCTACGTCCCCGAAGAATTCACTTCTCAAGAAGAAGACGTCCTCCGTCGCTACTTCACCAACCTCGATGGTCCAGTGTTCGCACTGGTCAACCTGCCGGAGGTGGTGAAAGGGGCATTGTTCGCGCGTTATAGCCGTAGCCCGAAGAGCCTGCGACGACTGTTCCTCGACGAATTCGTCGGCGATCTCGATATTGCCGGCGACATGTCGGTCGATGCCACCATCGGCCTTGAACGCGCCGAAGAGTTGTACGAGAAGGTCTTCTTCGAGTACGGCGACGACTCCGTTGCGCAGCTTGGTGGGGTCCACCTGGCCTGTGAGCAGGCCTCGAATATTCTCACCAAGGTGCTCGAGTGGGGCCGCATGATGAGCTACCTGGAGCAGAGCACGCGCTACATCAGCTACGACGCTCGCCTCGGTGGCCGCTACCGGTTCTTCCGCGACCCCGCACTGCTCTCCAGCCGTTTCGGCACCCGGTACGTCGGCGACATGGACCGCATGTTCGACAGCTACAGCCTGCTGCTCACTCGCGTCACCGACCACGTGCGGGCCACCGTTCCTCGCGACCCCAGCGACAGCGACTTCGTCTACCGCATGGCCACGAAGGCGAAGGCGCTCGATGCTGTTCGTGGTGTGCTGCCCGCGGCGTCGCTCAGCAACGTCGGCATCTACGGCAGCGGCCAGGCGTTCGAGGCGCTGCTGATTCGTATGCGATCGCACCCGTTGCCCGAGGCACGTCACTACGCGGACCTCATGCTGCACGAGCTGCGCAAGGTCATTCCCAGCTTCCTCAAGCGAGTCGACCTGGCCGAC
The DNA here is from genome assembly GCA_031428795.1 of Ilumatobacteraceae bacterium. Taxonomy (GTDB): domain Bacteria; phylum Actinomycetota; class Acidimicrobiia; order Acidimicrobiales; family Ilumatobacteraceae; genus UBA668. The sequence goes on from JANOYI010000213.1 coordinate 2,120, forward strand.
CGCGGTGGTCGCTGGAGCCAGTATCTGGCGGGAACCCGCGAGCACACATCCGCACTGGTCGAGTCGCTGTTCGGCGACACCCCCGTCTCCCAGGTACCCGGAGTGCAGTTGGTCGACTTCGACCCCGACGCCGAGGACAAGCTGCTCGCCGCCATTTGCTATCCGCTGTCGCACCTGCCGGAGAGCCAGCTCGCAGAACGGGTGAAGCAGCTCGGACCCACCGAACGCCTGGCGCTGCTGCAGGCCTACATCGGCGATCGCGAGAACCGTCGTCATAAGCCCGGCCGTGCCTTCGAGCGGGTCGACTACCGCTTCGATGTGCTCAGCGACTACGGCGCCTTTCGCGACCTGCAGCGCCACCGCATGCTCACCATCGAGTGGCAGTCGCTCACACCCAACCACGGCTACGTGCGCCCGGAGCTGGTGGAAGAAGCCGGCATGACCGACGTCTTCGACGACGCCATGGTTCGCTCTGCCTCGCTGTACGACGCGCTGAAGGAAGAGTTTCCCCAGCAGGCCCAGTACGCGATCAGCATGGCCTACCGCATGCGCTACACGATGCAATTCAACGCACGCGAGGCCATTCACATGCTGGAATTGCGTTCGTCACCGCAGGGTCATCCGTCGTACCGACGCATTGCGCTCGAGATGCACCGCCTCATTGACGAGCAAGCTGGCCACCGTTCGATTGCGGCTGCGATGACACACATGACCACCGAAGCACCCGAGCTCGAGCGTTTGGCGGCCGAACGACGTGCGGAAGCACGCCGTAGCCAGACATAATCGAGCGATTTTCGTGTCTGATCAACGAAAGTGACTGCAGTCACAGCACCCGCGGGTAGCCTCCGCTGGCGCTCGCCGTAGTATCCCCGGCCTCACACGGGATGACCACTGATACGCGCTGGTAACGACAAGGAACCGATGATGGCAGACGACGAAGAGATCCCAACCGAACCAGACGAAGAGTTTGAGGAAGTCGAAGTAGAGGCCGACATCGATCCGGCCGAGCTGGATGAAGACGCGCTCGAAGAAGATGCTCTCGAGGAAGACGACGATTTCGTCGCTCTCGACGAGGACTTCGTGGCTGCTGACGATGAAGAAGCAGAAGAAGACGACGACGACACCAGTGGTCCCGTCCGTCGTTCTGTGCCTGCCGGCGAGGACGAAGACGACGACGACGACATCATCGCCCCCGACGACGTCGAAGCCGACCTCGACACGATCCTGAAGGATCGCTTGGTCGCCGCCGACGACGAGGATGAGAACGAAGACGACGAACCCGAAGAAAAGGGTGAGGCCGCCGATCGTTTGCAGCCCAAGCGTGCAGACGAGCAGTTGTGCCCCACCTGCTTTCTGCTCGTTCGCCAAGGAGCACCGGTGTGCCCAATTGGCGACGACGAGTGCCCCATCTTCAGCTGAACCGCGATGACTGGACAGCGCCCCCTCATCGAGAAGGTGCTGGACATCGTGGTGTACGCCCCTGTGGGGCTTGCGCTGCAACTTCACTCCGACCTGGACACAGTTGTCACCAGCGGCCGCACACGAGTCAGTGAGCGGGTGCAGGTGGCACGCTGGATCGGCGAAATGGCGGTCATTTACGGCCGCCGCGAGCTCGAGAAGCGGATGACGTCGGTTTCAGTCGAGTTAGTCGCGGTTGAGTCGGTTGCAATCGAACCGGCCACTCCAGTGGCTCTGCCGCTCGTGACGCCCCCGTTCGAGGGCTACCAGAGCCTCGCTGCCGCCCAGGTGGTTCAGCTACTGGGCCGGCTGCCGGCTGACGAGCTCGCCCAGGTTCGTGAGTACGAGAGTGCAAATCGCGGGCGCCGCACGATTCTGGCCAAGCTCGACCAGCTGCTTGGCGTCGGCTGATGGAGCAGGCGGTCCGTGCGTTCGCCGATGCGGATGCCCTGCAGGTGGCCACATTGGAGAGCGACGCTCGCACTGCCCTGGTGGAGCAGCGAGGTGGCCCTGCGCATCTGGCCGAGCGGCCGGCGGTGGGGGATTGGGTAGCGGTGGCGCACGCTCCGGGCCAGTACGTGTGGGTCGCCACCATCGATGAAGTCGTAGTCGGTTACCTGCAGTTGCATGTCCTCGCCGCAGCCGGCGAAGTGATGCAGGTCTTCGTGCACCCCGAGGCGCGCGAGGTGGGGTTCGGCGACTGGCTGCTGGAGGCCGCGCTCGCAGAAGCGCGGGCGCAAGACTGCACGGTGCTGGAAGGCACCGCACTGCCCGGCGACCGCCAGACCAAAAATCTCTACGAGCGGGCCGGCATCAAAGCCCGCAAAATCACCGTCTCCACTCCGCTCTGACGGGTTACTTGCCCTGCCAGTTGGGGGTGCGCTTTTCGATGAAGGCGGTGAGACCTTCCTTGGTGTCCTCCGAGCCCATCACCTTGGCGAACTCCTCATTGGTCATCCGCTTGAGGGTCTCGTCATCGCTGTAGGCGGACGCGAGGACGACCTTGCGGCTGGCCCACACCGCCAGGGGTGCGGACTCGGTGATCTTCCCCGCCAACGCCATTGCTTCCTCGACGGCTTTGCCGGGCTCAACCAGGCGGCTGATGAGGCCAAGCTCATAGGCGCGAGCTGCAGGAATCGGCTCACCGGTGAGGATCGCCTCCATTGCGGCTGCCTGGCCGATGGCGCGGGGTAGACGGAACAAGCCACCAGCGCCAGCGATGAGGTTGCGCTTCACCTCTGCCAGGCCGAACGCGCTACGGGTTGTGGCGACGACAAGATCGGCCGCCAGCACGATCTCGCAGCCGCCCGCGGTTGCCAGACCATCGACAGCGACGATCACCGGCTTCGTGCGCTCACGGTACACAAAGCCAGCGAAACCGCCGCGCTTGGTATTGAGACCGGCGGCGTTGCCAGAGTTGATGGCTTTCAGGTCGGCGCCCGCGCAAAAGACGGGGCGCTCCTGGTCCTCGGTGTTGGCGGTGATGATGCCGACCCAGATGCCCGGGTCGGCCTCCATCTGGTCGATCGCAGCTTCCACGCCTTGCGCCACATCGCCGTTGACGGCGTTGCGAGCTTCCGGGCGGTTCAGCGTGATGAGCGCGATGCGACCATGGACTTCATACTTCACAATGTCGGACATAGGCCCGACTGTAGGTGTGCGGCGCCGTCGGCGCCGAACCGGCGATCAGGCCTCGTCGACTGCCGAATCCACTGCAGTCTCGACTGACTTATCCACTGCAGTCTCGGGTGCCTCAGCCACGACTTCAACCGGAGCGTCTGCTGCGGCGGGTGCCTCGACTTCAGCTACAGCTTCTGCTGCAACGGCCGCGGGTGCAGCTTCGACGCCAGCTTCGACGCCAGCTTCAGCCTCGGCCGGAGCCTCGGCCGGAGCCTCGACTTCGGAGGGTGCCTCCACAGCGGCCGCAACTTCGGTCGGAGCCTCAGTGACAGTCTCGACGACTTCAGCGACTGTCTCGGCGGGAGCCTCGACGACTTCAGCGACTGCGGGAGCAGTGGCCTTGGGTGCCTTCGCGGCCGGCGGAGTCGGCGGCTTGGGGGCTGCCTTCTTGGCCGGGGTGGTCGGGCGAGTCGGACGCAGCGGCTTGGGCTGAGCCTTGGCGTCGACGTCGACACCGAACAGGACGGCAATCTGCGGTAGCAATGGGCCAACTCGCTTGACCGTGGCCAACAGCTCGTCGTTCACCTGTGAGGGCTTCTCGGTGGGCTGAACCAGCGCACGAATGGGGCTGAAGGCGACTGCCTCCAGCACTGCCACCCAGCGGTCGGGCATGGCGTCGGCGGTGAGGTTGCCCGTTGCTGCGGCTGCCAACTTGCCGGCCAGTTCGGCCGGGAAACGAACGCCAGCCTTCGGCGGCTGCGAGGAGAGCTTCAAGGCACGCACGACGCGGCCAACACCCATTGCGGCATCGATATCGCCGAACCACAGACTGAGTTCCTTGTCCTGCTTGACGACAAGCCCTTCCTTCAACTTGGCCGAGATCTCGCGGGTGGTCTCGTCACGCGCCACCATGGGGTCTTCGCCCGATGCAACCACGCTGCGCAGGTCGCGCAAGTCGAGCTCCTCGAGATCGGCGAGCGCTGCGTCCGCGCGGTCGAGCCACTCGGCAACTCGCAGCTTCGGCTGCAGCTGCTCGGCGATGGCCAACAGACCGGCGGCGGGAATCTCTTCCTTGCCTTCGGACTTCAAGCGAGCGTTCTGCTCGTTGACGGCCTGACGGACGGCGGGAACGCCACCCTGCAGAACACGCTCGGCCACGGCACGCTGTGCCTCGGGAAGCTCGGCCAACACGATGTTGCGGTGCTTGCGACCCGGCTTGAGGCGCTTGGCCTTCGGGCGCTGCGGCAGCTCGGGCGGTGCCTCGAAGCGAGGACGGTGCGGGCGGTCGCCGCCGGGGCGCGGGCCACGGTCGGGACGGGGGCCACCGGGACGGGGGCCACCGGGACGGTCGCCGCCGGGGCGGGTGCCGCGCTCGCGGTCGCCACCAGGACCACCGGCGGGGCGGTCGCGGCGGGGGCCACTGGGACGGTCGCCGTCGCGGCGCGGGCGATCGGGGCGGTCGCCACGGTCGCGGTCGCCACCGGGTCGGTCGCCGCGTTCGCGGCGGGCCTTGGTTTCGATGACAGCCTCGAAGGGCTTGTCGCTGCCGATCATTTCGAGCACGCCAGCCTTCTCGGCCTTGGCCTTGCCCTGGGTGACCGAGAGAATACTGGTGCCATCCATCTCGGTTTCGGCGTCTGCCTTCAGGATCATGCCGATGGCGGCACCTTTGGGGAGCAACGCGCCGTCAAGCACGCCTTTGGGTTTCTGGGCACCTGCAGCTCGCCACGTCCACGTGCCGTCTGGGCGCGCGCTGGTGAGCTCGATTTCGATCCTGCGGGACATAGGCGTCCACGGTATCTGCTGTAAGGCGCTTCGCTCCACGTCGTGACGGATCGGTACTCTCAGGGTGTGCCCATTTATGCCCTTGGTGACCTTGTTCCCAACATCCACCCCGATGCCTTCGTGCACCCCGATGCCGTCATCATCGGCGACGTTCACATTGGTCCGAACAGCTCTGTATGGCCCGGGGCGGTACTGCGCGGGGACGATGGCTACATCACCATTGGCGCCCGTACCAGCGTGCAGGACAACTGTGTGTTGCACACGACGCCCGAGCGGCCGACCGTGGTCGGCGACGACTGCGTCATTGGTCACATGGTGCACCTCGAAGCGTGCACGATCGAATCAGGCTGTCTGGTCGGCAACGGCAGCATCGTGATGCACCGAGCAATGGTGCGCACTGGGGCCATCGTCGCCGCCAATGCCGTCGTGCTCAATGACACCGAAGTGCCCAGCGGTTCATTGGCGGTCGGCACGCCGGCGGTCATCAAGAGCGGCCGCGCCCGGCAGAGCGACATCGATATGGGTGTCGCGTCGTACGTCGCTCGGGCAGCGCGCTACAAGTTGGAAATGCGTCGGCTCGACTGATGCGCCAATTGGTGGTCACCGTCTCCGAGTCGGACGTGGAACTGGCAAGCGATGCGCTGTGGGGTCTAGGCGTCGTGGCTGTCGAGGAGCGCAATGGAGACAAGGGTTTTGTCGAACTGTGGACGTCGCTCGGCGACGACGCGGCCGACGGCGACGTGTTGCTGCCGCAGCCGTGGCCATTCCGATTCGTGGAGGTCGACGAGGCAGTCGCCGACACGTGGCGACAGTTCGCCGAGCCCGTGTGGGTCGAGGAGGACCTCGTCGTGCGTCCGGCGTGGGTGCCGTTCGATGCACCTGCGGGCGTGATCGTCCTGCATATCGAGCCAGGCGCCACCTTCGGCATGGGTGACCACCCCACAACGATCCTGTCGTTGCGTGCTCTTCGGCGAGTGACAGCGCCCGGCTGCACGGTGCTCGACGTCGGGTGCGGTTCAGGTGTGCTGGCAATCGGCGCGTGCATGTTTGGGGCGTCATCCGCAGTGGGCATCGACATCGCACCGGCAGCGGTACCGGTCACCCTTGCAAACGCGGCGGCGAACGACGTTGCCGACCGCATCGAGGTCAGCACCACCGATCTCGCGGACGTCGACGGCACGTACGACGTGGTGGTAGCCAACATCCTGGCGCCCACGCTCATCGCACTCGCCGGCGATCTCCGGCGCGTGCTCGCCGACGGGGGAGCGCTGGTCATCAGCGGCATTCTGACTGTCGCTCACGACCACGTGCTGGCCGCCCTGGAACCACTCCGGGTCGTGGCCACCGACGAGATGGACGGTTGGTCAGCCGTCACCCTTCGCTGAGCAGCGCCTCTACCGCAGCACGCCGAGGAATCGAGGGCACAGCGCCCGCCACGGTGGTGCACAGCGCACCGGCGGCGGATGCGAACCGCAGCGCAGTGGGCAGGTCGTCGCCGGCAGCGAGCCGTGCACACAGTGACCCACTGAACGTGTCGCCGGCACCGGTGGTGTCGATGGGCACAACCGAGAACGGATCGATGTGAACGACTCCGTCGGCGGTGTGGAGGTCGGACCCTCGACTTCCAAGGGTGACGACGACTGCCCGGGCGCCGAAGGCCAACAATTTGTCGACACCGCCCAACAGTTCGACCTCGTGTTCGTTGGGCACCACGATGTCGCACCACTGCAGGATGGCAGCGTCGATCGGCTGGACGGGAGCGGGGTTGAGAACCGTGATCGCCCCAGCGGCACGACCAGCGGTGAGGGCGCGTTCGACGGCCGCCAGGGGAACTTCCAACTGCGTCAGCATGACGCGCGCCGCGGGCACCTCGTGTGCGGTGACGGTGCCGTTGGCGCCGGCGATCACGATGATCGAGTTCTCGCCCGAAGCAGCGACGCCGATGAGAGCCCGCCCGGTTGCAGTGCCGGACGTGTTGACGTGCGACGAATCAATACCGTCGTCGGCCATCACGGCGCGCAGCGTGGCGGCCGCACCGTCGTGGCCCACAGCTCCCACAAATGCGACTGAGGCGCCTGCTCGAGCGGCCGCAACTGCCTGGTTGAGCCCCTTGCCACCCGGATACTCCGCGAAGCTGCTGCCGGGAACTGTTTCGCCCGGCCCAGGCAGTCGATCGACGGTTGCCACCAGGTCAAGATTCGCGCTGCCTACCACGCACACGTCGAACATCACGCCCTCATCTCCCACGTTTGGTCGTCGCCCCGCACGCTGAGCACGCGCCTCAATCTCAGTTCCTCACACGCCGCTAGCTGGTCCGTGCAGTTCGAATTCGTCTGCCACCACAACCGTGAAAACTCGAAGGGCTCGGTGCCGAGCCACGACATGCACGCAGCGATGAGATCGATGGCAGGGCGGTCGTGCAGCCATCCGCGAACCACGATGTCTCCAACGTCTGCAGCCGCAGACAGGGTCTCCAACTCCCGCTCGTCAAATGACTCCAACAGCGGCTGGACGTAAATGCAACCCTGGACCATCGCGTCCAGGAGAACGCTGTAGGTCAGCGCGACGCGCTCGGTCTGCTCGCGATCGTGGCGGACCAGGTCCTCGAGATTCGACTCGATAGGGAACTTCTCGGTCGGCCAATCATCCCCACTCCAGGCGCGCAACATCGGGATATCGCGCATCACCGCGGCGTAGTCGGGTTCGACGAGAGCAGGAGTCAGCGGCACAAACGTCAGCCCGTTGATGTCCACCCGTTCCGGCAGCGAGTGTGGCAACCAGTCACTCATGATGCGGTGGAGAGTAGGGGGGTGGCATCGAGGGTGTCGAGCGATGGCAGGTACGTGCGCACGGCGTCGCGCCGGAAGGTCGTGCAGAAGTCTGGGCGGAAGAACCGGGCGCCCTCGCGCACGACGTAGTTGAGGATGAAGAAGCGGTAGGCCTCCGGCAGGAACATGACTTCCTCGTTCGACATCGGGAACACCCGACGGTACGAGCGAAGGAACTCCAAGAACGTGGGCTCGACAAGTGTGTGCGGACCGTAGGTGAACTGCGTCCGGTCGCCGGTGCTGCTGGACACGCGCGACAGGAAGTAGAAGTCGAGCACGCGTGGCTCGATGCGGAACCAGTCGTAATCCCAACGGCTGAACAGTCGAAAGGAGCCGTCTTGCTTGTTGGGGTCTGTGGCCACCGAGAAGTTGCCAAGGTTCCAGTCGATCAGCACCGGAATCTTCGGCCACTCGTCGTACCCGACCTCGATCAAACGCTCGAGGAAGCGGTGCGTGTGCTTCCACAACACCCCAATCGACTCCGGCGGCAGGTCGAAGTTGCGAGGCGCAAACGGGCTCTCGAGCAGATCGAGCAGGTGAATTGCGTCGCTCTTCACTGTCTTCGAACCAGCGGGAATCTTCGGTGCCAGATCGGTGCACGCGAGGTGGAACTCGGCAATCTCCCGACCCAGGTTGTGGACTTGGTCGACCGACAAGATGCGTGGCAGATTTTCGCGGCGGGGCACATCGTCGTAGAACACGGCCCACATCTTCTGGTCGTACCAGGTGTAGATGCGGCCGTCGGGGCGACGCCACACCTCAGCCAGCATGCCGCTGAAGCGTGTCTCCTCCAGCAGGGTCGCGCAGCGGTTCAGGCGGTCGTGGTCCTCGTAGAACAGGAAGTACGACCCGTACGAACTGACCTTGCCCACGACCGTGGTGCCGTCGTCGAGGTACAGGCGGTAGACGCGGTTGGTGGAGACGTTGGCACTGACTTCGTCGACAGTGACGATGGCGCGTTCGTCGCCGTATTCAGCCCACGCCGCGGCGATTGCTGTGCGGTGAGGCAGCGACTCGGTCATGTCCGGCATCGTAGAGGCGATGCCGTGACCCTTTACGTCTGCGGCTGTCAGATGACGTTGCGAGCGCGCACACCGATGGGTGCGATCAGACGGAAGCCGGCTGCGTGCCGCTCGTCTTCACTCTCGCCACCCCAGTACCCGTACTCGTGGTTCGAGCGGGCAAAGGAACGGCATGTGCTGTTGACCTGACAACTACCGCACACATCGCGGGCGGTGCTTTCGCGCCGCTCGCGTGCTTGCGGGCGTTCGGCGGGCGGCGGGAAGAACAGATGCGTCAGCCCTCTACAGGCTGCATCGTTCATCCACCGATCGTCGGTGATGACTCGTTGGACGAAGAGATCGACCGCTGCCATAGAACCCCCTGATTCATGCTGGCGAAGTACTTGCACTGAGCAAGTAGTCACAGGATACGCGATTGAAACGCTCCCGTAAAGAGCAGTTCGCGTATTTCAGGAAAGAAGGTGGCGAACGCCTGCCGCAAAGCGGTCAACATCGTCCTGCGTGGTGTCCCAGGACGTCATCCAGCGCACCTGACTGCGACTGACATCCCAGTCCCAGAAGAAGCACCAGTCGCACAACGGGGCGATTGCATCGGCGGGTAGCACCGGAAAGAGACTGTTGACCTGCGGCGCGTGGTCGTACTCCACACCCGGTATGTCGCGAGTGGCCTCGTACAGGCGTGTCGCCATTTCGTTGGCGTGGCCGGCGCCGCAGATCCAGAGCTCGTCGGTGAGCAACGCGTTGAACTGAGCCGCAACAAACCGCATCTTGGATGGCAGTTGATTGACCATCTTGCGGACGTACTTTGCGCGTTGGGCCAGCGCAGGGTTGAGATACACGACCGCCTCACCGCCGACCAAGCCCGCTTTGGTGCCGCCGAAGCTGACGACATCGATCCCGGCGTCCACGGTGAAACTGCGCAGCGCGGGCAGCGTGCCCCCGAGCGCCGCCGTCGCGTTGGCGATGCGAGCGCCGTCGAGGTGAACCACCATGCCCATGCGGTGGGCGGCGTCGCAGATGGCTGCCACTTCATCAGCTGTGTACAGCGTGCCCAGTTCGGTGCTCTGGGTGATGCTGACCACGCCTGGCTGGGCGTGGTGCTGAACCCCTTGAAAGTGAGCCAGTCCCTCCAGCTGTTCGGGCACCAGTTTGGCTGTTGGCGCAGGCAACGTCAGCAGCTTGGCGCCGAGAGCGCGCTCGGGGGCACCTGCTTCGTCGACTGCAATGTGCGCCCACTCGGTACACACCACGCAGTCGGCGGGGTGCACCATCGTGGCCAACGCCATCACGTTCGCGCCGGTGCCGTTCCACACCAGGAACGCTTCGCTGGCGGGCCCGAAAAGGTCGCGGAAGCGACCTTTTGCTTCCGCGGTCCAGGTGTCGCTGCCGTACGCCAGCGCGTGGCCTTCGTTGGCGGCCACCAGAGCGGCCATCACCTGCGGATGTGCACCCGCCGCGTTGTCGCTGGCGAAGGCACGCGAAGGGGCTGGTGGCATGGTGGCGATACGGGAATTGATCATCGTTTGCCATTCTGCCGGGCGTATTGTCGTGTCGCATGACGTTGGACTATCTCTCTCTACTGGCTGCCGATATCGAAGCCTTCGCCGTGGCGCTCGAATCGGGCTCGCCGGAGGCGGAAGTCGCCGGTTGCCCCGGCTGGACGTTGCCGTCGCTCGGTGCCCACCTCGGAGGAGTTCATCGCTGGGCGCGGGCCGCGATTCTCACCGGTGCGGTGCCCAAGCTCGACCCAACCGTCGATCCCGCTCCAGCTGAACTCGCTGGCATTGCCGGTTGGGTTCGAGACGGGGGAGCGCGGCTGGTCACCACGCTTGGCGAGATGGACCCGTTACAGCCGACCTGGCACCCGTTTCCGGTGGAGCCGAAGGTGGCGGGGCTGTGGATGCGGCGTCAGGCGCAAGAGGCGTCGGTTCACCGGTGGGATGCGGAACGCGCTGCAGGGCAGACGCCGATCATTGAATCGACCTTCGCTGCGGACGGCATCGACGAGTACTGGACAGTGATGCTGCCGCGGGTGGCGTCCCGCGAAAGCCTGACGGTGCCAGCATCGGTGTTCGCGACATCGACCACCGACACCAACGAACGCTGGATCGTTGACGGCCGGTCCGGAGCGGTGTTGCCGGCCGCGGCCGGAGTGCAGCCCGAGACGGAGATGCGCGGCACGGCGCTGGACGTGCTGCTGCGCATCTGGGGCCGACCAGTAACTGACGGTGTTCTCGGGGTCACCGGCGACCCGGCGGTGGCAGGCGAATGGCTGGGGCTCGGCGGGGCCTGAGGCCAGCCAACTACTCGGACTACTCGGACGCCGACTCTTCCTTGAGCCGGATCGGTCCGAAGCGCCCAGCCTTCAGACCAGTCATGCCTTCATAGAACGCTCGTATCCGGTCCATATCTGCATCGACATCGCCGGTTACTTCGATGGCCGGACCGAAGCCACCCTTCCCGGTCGACCTGTCAAGAAACGCGAGGACAATCGGAACCTCGGCTTGCTGGGCGATTCGGTAAAAGCCCGACTTCCAGTAGTCGGTATGCGAGCGCGTACCCTCCGCGGGCACCATCAGCGCGAGGCGATCCACATGGTCGAACTGACCGGCTAACGAGGCCACCATGCCGCCAGAAGCGTCGCGGTCAACGGCGACGCCACCGAACCAGCGCATCACTGGACCCATCGGGCCCTTGAACAGCGACCGTTTGCCCAGCCAGGAGGCCCGCACCCCGCTGGCCTTGGAGAGTGCAAGCATCATGGGAAAGTCCCAGTTACTGGTGTGCGGCGCGGCGATCATGACGCACTTGGCGGGGATCGGCTCGTCACGGGGGGCTGCTTCGAAGCGCCACACGAACAACCAGAAGCGTGCCAGCAGCGAAGTCATGGCGCGCAACCTACCTGCGAGTGCATGCCAGCAGGGTCAAGCCCGACTGTTTCGGCTGCCTACGGCGTGGGCGGAACCCTGCGACGGAAACGATGTCAGGCGCCGAAGCGGGTGACGATGACGCGACCGTCGCGCTCGCCGGCGCTGGCGGACAGGTCGGCGACGACCATCGAGCGCTGCAGCCATCGGTCGTAGCCGTCGAACCGAGGCTGATACGGCGAGCGACCGTGCACGGCGACATTGTTGTCGACCACGAGAAGGTCGCCTGCCTGGAGCGCAACGCCCGTGTGCTGTGCTTCGACGGCGGCGGAGAGAGTGCGCAGCGACTCATCGGCTTCCTCGTCGGTACCGACCATGAGGTCCGCATCGAACACCATCGTCGGGCGACTGCGCTCGCCGCGCAGCACCGGCATCGGCGGCCCGAGCACGTTCGACCGTCCGTGCAGGTAGCTCTCGTCCACAGCGGTGCGGAACCGTGGCTCGAACAAGGTGTCAACGACCCGTTCGCTGAGATTGGGCAGCACTTCGAAGATGGAGGACAACGTGGTGAAGGCGTTCTCGTCTCCACGCAGGCACAGCAACAGCAGGTACTTCGGGCGATGCGGATGGAACGCGGCCTCGGTGTGGAACATCAGCTGCACCTTCGACGAGGTGCTGACCTGTCGGTCGGCGTTGGACTTCGTCGGCACCAAGTTCTGAATCAGGTCACCGCCGTGCTCGGGCAGGTAGCCGACTGGCTGACCAAGGCGACGGGCCACCGTCAGCAGAGTGAATTCGCTGACGAGCGGCTTGTCGCACGGCGCTGTGGGCGACTCAGGCGTCAGCGGCAGCTCGCCCACGGGCATCCCACGCAACACGATGGCGCCGGCCTGCGGGGGAGCGTCGGTGAAGTCAATGAGCGCATCGTGAATCACTGCGGGCATGAGGCGAGCGGCGTGACCTGCGGCGTTGACGAAGGTTTCCTCACCGAAGGCGCCGGCCGGGATGCGCATCTGGGGCCACTCCGGCGACTCCACGACAGCGGGTGAC
>JANOYI010000214.1:0-5873 GCA_031428795.1 Ilumatobacteraceae bacterium
GCTCGTTCGGCCCGACGTGAAAGGGCATGTGTCGCATACGCAGCTTGGGGTGGCCACGCTCCTCCATGTACGTCGTCGGGCCGCCCCAGTACTGCGCGAGGAACAGTGTCAGCCGGTGGCGTGCACCTTCAATATCGTCGAGCGCGTAGAGCGGCAGCAACACCGCATCGGTGACGACACCTGCGTAGAACGCATCGACAAGAGCCACGAAGTAGGGCATCCCGCCCGCTGCCTCGTACAGCGACATCGTCTCTGGTTCGAGGGCATCGGTCATGCCCAAATTCTACGAGTGCTGTCGTTGGTTGAAGGGCCTCAGGCGCGGCGAGGGTCAAAGACGCGAACGTCGCCGAGATCGCTGAGGCACACCACGAACGGCGTGGTGCCGTCGCAGGCGTCGAGGATGACCGCATCACCGCTGGCCAACAGCACCATCGCTGAAGCCATCTCGCCTGCAATCTCGATCTCAATCACGTCGCCAGTCCGCAAACGAACTGCCGTTGCCGTGGCCGTTGCATGTGTGGCTGGTCCCGCTGTCATTGTCGTGCTCATGTCCCGTGCTCCCCGTGCTAGTAGGTCGGCGGCGGGGGTCCCGTCTCCCCCGCCGCCAAGAGTTGATCGGCACGGAGTGTGAGGGCCTTTACGAAAACTTTGGAGTTTCGTGAGGAGGAAAGATGTCGGGCAGGTCGGCACTGACGGTGTTGGGGAACTGAGGCGCCCGCTTCTCGAGGAAGCTCACCACGCCTTCGCGCGCGTCGCCCGCGCGACCGCGAGCGAGAATGCCCCTCGAGTCCACCTTGTGCGCCTCCATCGGGTGGTCGGCGCCGAGCATCCGCCACAGCATCTGGCGCGTCAGCGCAACGCTGACCGCAGACGTGTTCTCTGCGATCTCAGCCGCGATTGCGCGGGCTGCCGGCAACAGTTCGTCGGTCGGATGCACGCTGCGCACCAGGCGACCAGCGAGGGCCTCAGAGGCTGGAAACACTCGGCCCGAGTAGCACCACTCCGCAGCCTGACTGATGCCAACCAGCCGCGGCAGGAACCACGACGAGCAAGCCTCGGGCACGATGCCGCGGCGGGCAAATACGAACCCGAACTTGGCGTGCTCGCTGGCCAGACGAATGTCCATCGGCAGCGTCATCGTCACGCCCACGCCCACAGCTGCGCCGTTGATGGCACCGATCACCGGCTTCTTGCAATCGAAGATGCGCAGCGACACCAGGCCGCCACCGTCACGCGGGATGCCAACGTCGGCCGGGATCTCATCGCTGCCACCGCGGCTGAACGTCTCGCCGCCGCCCGACAGGTCGGCGCCAGCGCAGAAGCCCCGACCGGCGCCGGTGACAATCACCACGCGCACGTCATCGTCGGCATCGACGCGATCGAATGCGTCGAGAACCTCGCGCATCATCGTGTTGGTGAAGGCGTTCAGCTGGTCAGGCCGATTGAGCGTGACGGTCGCGATGTGATCGGAAACCTCGTAGATGATCTGCGTGTAGTCCATGGGCTGGACCCTATTCACTGAACGACGTAGGCAATCAACTCACACGTCGAGGAAGCGGCTGGCAGCGGTCGCCGAACCAATGGCGCCAACCAGCGCGCCAAGCACGATCAGACCAAGGCATACCCAGTACGGATAACCATCTGTGACCACGAACGCGCGCAGGCCAGAGTTGACCGGGAAACCCGACACACCGCTGGTCCAGTTGGAGTTGGCCAACAGCAACACGCCACTGGCAATGCCGCCGCCCACCACTCCCTGCAGCAAGCCCTCCAACATGAAGGGCAACCGAATGAACCAGTTGGTGGCACCAACCAGCTTCATCACTTCGATCTCTCGGCGACGAGCAAACATGGCCGTGCGGATTGTGTTCCAGATGAGCAGTGCGGAAGCGAACAGCAGCACCACAGAGACGACCAAAATGCGGATGCCGATGATGTCCTTCAGCCGACTCAGCGTGGCCACAGCGTCGTCAGGAGTGCGCACATCGGTGACGTTGGGCAGCGCAGAGAACTCGGTCTTCAGCGATCGCAGAACTTCGCTGCTGCCTTGGTCGACGGGCTTCACTTTGAAGAACGACGGAATTTGTGGGGTGAGCTGCTCGAGCGCCGACGGGTCGGTGGCAAACAGTGTGCGCGCAACCTCCAGTGAGCATTCCTCGTTGCAATAGGTCGCACCAGCGACGACCGACTCCTGGCTCAACAGCGCCGTCTCGATCAACAGCACCTGCGACTCATCGGCACCGTGTTTCACGTAGACGATCATCTCCACGCCGCCGGTCCACAGCTTGAGTTGATTGTCGAACGCGCGCTGGATGAGGAACGAACCGCCGACCATCAGAAGCGAGACCGCAGAGGTGATGACGGCGGCGACCGTCAGTGTGAGGTTGCGCGACAGGCTGGCCCACATCTCGCGGAACGTGTAGCGGATACGGGAGATCATTCGTACACCCCTCGCGCCTGGTCGCGAACAATGACGCCGCGGTCGAACTGGATGACGCGCTTGCGCATCATGTTCACGATCCGCTGGTCATGAGTGGCCATCACCACAGTGGTGCCGGTCTTGTTGATTCGGTCGAGCAACCGCATGATGCCCTCGCCGGTGGCGGGGTCGAGGTTGCCGGTGGGCTCGTCGGCCAGCAGGATCAGCGGACGGTTGACGAAGGCACGTGCAATCGACACGCGCTGCTGCTCACCGCCGGACAGCTGGTGCGGGAAACGCTCTTGCTTACCACCGAGGCCGACGAGGTCGAGCACAGCGGGCACCTGCTGGCGGATCACGTGCCGCGGGCGGCCAATCACTTCCAAGGCGAACGCGACATTCTCGAACACTGTCTTGTTGGCGAGCAGCTTGTAGTCCTGGAAGATGTTGCCGATGTTGCGCCGGAGGTGCGGCACCTTCGCATCGGGCATGTCGTTGATATTTCTGCCAGCCACCCAGACCGCACCCTTTTCGGGCCGTTCCTGACGGTTCATCAGCCGCAGCATGGTGCTCTTGCCCGACCCTGATGGGCCGACCAGGAACACGAACTCACCCTTGGCGATATCGAAGTTGGCGTTCTGCAACGCCGTGACTTCGTGGCTATAGGTCTTGGTGACGTTTTCAAGTTTGATCATGGACGCATCTCCGCGCGTGAAATCAGTCGCCGTGCCGCCCGCAGGTGAGACAACGGTAGCTCACTCATTCGGCTTCTCGGCGTCGCCAACGGAGGTAACCCTCCATGAACTCGTCCAGGTCGCCGCCCAACACAGCGTCGATCTGGCTGGTCTCGACCTCCGTACGGAGGTCCTTCACCATCTGATACGGCTGCACGACGTATGAACGAATCTGGCTGCCCCAGCCGACCTGCGCCTGTCGGCCGGCGATGCGGGCGAGTTCAGCCTCGTGCTCTTCCTCGATCTTGGCGGCCACCATCGCCTTGAGCCGGTTGAGAGCCTTTTCACGGTTCTGTAGCTGACTGCGTTCTTCCTGGCTGCTGGCCACCATGCCGGTCGGCTTGTGGATCAGTCGAACGGCCGAAGAGGTCTTGTTGATGTGCTGGCCACCGGCGCCACTTGCGCGGAAGACTTGCATCTCGATGTCGGACTCGTTGATCTCGATGTCAGGAGCGTCCATCACCGGCCAGACCTGCACGGCGGCGAAACTGGTCTGCCGACGACCCTGGTTGTCGAATGGGCTGATACGAACGAGGCGATGGGTGCCGCGTTCGCCCGTCATCAGTCCGTATGCGTAGCGGCCGGTGAGTGTGAACTCGGCCGACATGATGCCGGCCTCGGCTGCCGGGCTGATCTCGTCGATCTCCATGTTGAACCCGCGAACCTCGGCCCAGCGCCCGTACATTCGCAGCAGAATTTCAGCCCAGTCCTGTGCGTCGACACCCCCGTCCTTGGCGTTGA
This sequence comes from Ilumatobacteraceae bacterium, assembly GCA_031428795.1. Classification (GTDB taxonomy): domain Bacteria; phylum Actinomycetota; class Acidimicrobiia; order Acidimicrobiales; family Ilumatobacteraceae; genus UBA668. The sequence continues at coordinate 3,895 of JANOYI010000214.1, forward strand.
TCTGCACGATGCAATCGGCTTCGTCATGCTCGCCGGTGAACAGACTGCGCAAGTCCAGCTGGCGCAACTGCCGACCGATGGACGCTGCGGCTGCCTCGATGTCGGCTTCTTGCGACTCGTCGTCCAGTTCCCGGGCCATCTCGTGCAACAGCTCGACGTCCTCCAGCTCGCGACTGAGGCCATCGAACGTGTCGATGTCGCTCTTCACGTTGGAGTACTCGCCGTTGACCTTCTTGGCGAGCTCCTGGTCGTCCCACAGGTCGGGGCGCGAGACTTCCATCTCCAGTTCAGCAAGGCGCGAACGCCCGACGTCGATCTTCAGGTAGCCCTCGGCCTCGCCCAGGCGGCGACGCAGGTCCTTTAACTCATCGGTGAAGTCACGCATAGAACCCCTACAGGGTTGCGCCGTGGCACAACTTGAACTTCTTGCCGCTGCCGCACGGGCATGGCGCATTGCGCGGCGTCTTGGACCATTCGTCCTTGACCACGGTCTGTTGCTTCGTGACGGCGGGGGCGGCTGGCGCGGCCTCCTGCGGAATCTCGCCGGAGGCAGCGGCGGCACGGGCGGCTGCTGCAATGCCGTCGGTGGGAGCGGTCTCGCTGGACGACTGCTGCACGTTCTGCACGATCTGTGATGGCTCGTCCTTTCGGATGACCTGCACGTGCATGACGTACTTGACGAAGTCCTGCGCGATGCCCTTCATCATCTGGCCGAACATCTCGAAGCCTTCGCGCTGCCACTCCGTGAGCGGATCCTTTTGGCCCATCGCACGAAGGTTGATGCCCTCCTGCAGATAGTCCATCTCCTCGAGGTGCTCGCGCCAGCGCTGGTCGATGATGCGCAGCATGACCTGGCGCTCGACATCGCGCATGACGACCGGGGTGAGCTCGGCTTCACGCTTCTCGTAATAGGCCTTGGCGTCGTCGAGCACGATGTCGAACAGGTCGTCGGCGTCGTCGTGCGGCTCGAGCGCCGACACGGTGAGATCATTGGGCCAGTAGGTCTTCAGTTCCTTGACCAAACCATCGAGATCCCACTCGTCGGCGGCCTCGCTGACACAGTGCGTATCGATGAGCGTGTCGAGAGCGTCGGACATGTACTCCATCGCGGCCGACTTGAGGTCGAGCCCCTCCAGAATTTGATCGCGCCGCGCATAGATGACCTTGCGCTGCTCGTTCATCACTTCGTCGTACTTCAGCACGTTCTTACGGATCTCTCCGTTGCGCTGCTCGACGGTGGTCTGCGCACGTTCGATGGCCTTGGTGACCATCTTGGCCTCGATGGCTTCATCGTCGGGCAGGGCGCGGCCCATCACCCAGCTGAGGGCACCGGTGGCAAACAGGCGCATCAGTTCGTCGTCGAGGCTGAGGTAGAAACGGCTCTCGCCGGGGTCTCCCTGACGGCCACTGCGACCACGCAACTGGTTGTCGATGCGGCGACTTTCGTGACGCTCGGTACCCAGCACGTACAGACCGCCGAGTGCACGAATCTCGTCGCCCTCGGCACGGCACGACACCTTCAGCTCGGCCAGCAGTTCGTCGTAGCGGGCGAAGGCCTTCGCGCGGGCTTCCTTGAACTCGTCGGGCATCTGGTCCAAAGGCACCGGCAACGCGAAGTCGTCGACCATGACCTCGGCGTCGTGGCCTTCCTTGAGGACCTCGTGCCGAGCAAGACCCTCCGGGTTACCACCCAGCAGAATGTCGACGCCACGACCGGCCATGTTGGTGGCCACCGTGACAGCGTTGAGGCGACCAGCCTGCGTGACGATCATTGCCTCACGTGTGTGCTGCTTGGCGTTGAGTACCTCATGGGTGACGCCCTGCTGCTTGAGCAGGCGCGACAAGTTCTCGCTCTTCTCGACACTGATGGTGCCGACCAGGACCGGCTGACCCTTCGCGTACTTCTCTGCAATGTCGGCGGCGACCGCTTCGAACTTGGCTTTCTCGGTCTTGAAGATGAGGTCGGCCTGGTCGGCGCG
>JANOYI010000215.1:0-15615 GCA_031428795.1 Ilumatobacteraceae bacterium
GCCAACGCCTCGAACCAAGTGGTCGACTCGGCAACCGACGGCCATGCGAGCGCCCGCTGTCATGGCCCGCGGCAGATACGTGCGGGTCATCGACTGACGCTGACCTGCGGTCTGCTCGGTGCCCGCCGGGTAGGTCATCCATCGGGGGATCTCACCGTTACGCCAGCCGAGCGCGTCGGCACCACGCCGCAACACCTCGCTGGGCTCGGTATAGGCACCCGGAACCATGCCCACGCTGATGTCCCGCTCTACCTCCGCTGCGACAGCGAGTAGTTCGTCGGGGTCGAAGTCAGCGATCTTGAACTGCTCGCGCCAGCGTTGCAGCACATCACCCGGCGGCCGCCAATAGAGCCCGCTGTTGACTTCGGTTCCTCCGCCGGCGCAGCGGCCTTCGGTGTACGCGATGGAGGGTAAACCCAGCGCGACCGTGACCCCGCCCGAGCGGTATTGGCGATCCATCTGGTCCAACGAGAAGGGGGCGACAGCGCCCTGCTCTACCCAGTCGCCTTCTTCAACGATCAACACATCGAGGCCCGCCTCGGCGAGAACGCTTGCGGTGGTGGCGCCTCCGGCGCCGCTACCGATGATCAACACGTCGGCGTCCATCTGCGTGGTGGCACGCTGCACCGTCACGCCGCAGCCCCGTGAGAGCCGGCGCCGGTTGGCGTGGTAGCGGGCCAGTGCTCCCATACGTACGCGAACCCGAGCGAACGAATGAGTCGCGGGTACTCGGCGACCAGCGGAAGCGGCAGTTTGATCAGAATCTTGGCAATGGCCCAGCCGCCGGGCAGAGTGACCAGAAGGCGGAACACGTACCCGAGCAGAAGCACTCCGAAACGGGTGAAGCTCGGCAGCGAGTCGACTCGATGTGCGATGAAGGCAACAACGTCCTTGCGGTCCCCATTCGCCAAATCAGGAAGGTCAGCGGCGAGGAGCCGGTCGGCAAATGGTCCGACGATGGGAAGAGCGGGCACCTGGCGCATGAGCAGCCCGAATCGTAGCTCTGCGGGCCTGAACTCGGCGCGTTCATGAGGGGGTATGGGATCACCTTCGCGGGAAGGTCGGGAGGTAGCATCGCACCCCGTGCGCTGTGTGATTGTCATTCCCACGTTCAATGAACGCGAGAACATCACCGACCTGTTGCGCACACTCCGGTCGACGATCCCCGACGCTCACGTCTTCGTCATTGACGACCTGAGCCCCGACGGAACCGGTGCTGCCGCAGAGGCAGTGGCAAATGAGTTGGGCCACATCTCCGTGGTGCATCGCTCCGGCAAACCCGGGCTGGGCGCTGCGTACCGACATGGGTTCGGCCTTGCGTTCGAGCAGGGATTCGACGTGATCGTGTCGATGGACAGTGACTTCTCCCACGACCCATCTGTGATCCCCGTCATGCTGGAGCTTCTGGCGCAGGGCGCAGACGTGGTGATTGGCAGCAGGTACGTGGTGGGCGGCGGCACACAGGACTGGCCGTGGCGAAGACGGATGCTGTCCCGGTGGGGAAATCGGTACACGGGTGTGCTGCTCGGCGCCAAGGTTCGCGATTGCACCGCAGGTTTTCGCGCCTATCGGGCTGATGTGTTGCGCTCGATCGAGCCGTCCAGCACGAGCGCAGAGGGTTACGCCTTTCTCACCGAACTCACTCGTCGCCTGGCGCACAGCGGCGCCAACATCATCGAGACACCGATCCTGTTCAAGGACCGCGAGCGCGGTACGAGCAAGATGTCGGGTCGCATCATTGTCGAGTCGATGCTGCTGGTCACTCGGTGGGGCATCACCGACCGCGCGCGGGATGTGTGGCGCCGCATCTCATGAGAGCGGCCACACCCACGTTTCGCCGTATCCCGTTGTTCTCGGTCGGGCTATTCGCACTGACGCTGGTGCCGATCCTCGCTGCGGTTGTGCATGCCGTGCGAGCGGGCTGGGTGCCGATCGGCGACCACGGCTTGATCGAATTGCGCGCCGCCGACGTACTCACCACCAACCATCCGTGGTTGGGCACATGGACGTCGGCGTCGCTGACGGCGCCCGACCACATGAACAATCCGGGGCCGTTGCTGTTCGACGCGCTGGCGCCATTCATCAAGTGGTTTGGCGGCAGTGTGGGAGCGGTGATCGGTGTCGCCACCATCAACGCGGCAGCGTGTGCCGCAACCCTTTGGCAGGGCCACGTGCTGGGGGGTCGGCGGGGCCAGCTCCTCATGGCTGCTGCCTGTGTGCTGTTGAGCTGGTCGATGGGCAGCGAAATGCTGATCGACCCGTGGCAACCTCACGTACTGCTGCTTCCGGCGTTGGCCTTGCTGGCCGCGGCAGGCGCTAGCTCGGCCGGGCATGCGCGGTCGGTGCCATGGATGGTCGCGCTGGCCAGTCTTCTTGTGCAGTCGCACCTGAGTTTTGCGTACCTCGTCGCCATTGTCGGCGCTGCTGCTCTGTTCATGTGTTGGCGATCGATTCGGTCGGCTGCGGTCGCGGGCAGCCCTCTCCAGTGGCGACGGTCGGCAGTCGTCGCGTCGGTCGTGGCACTGGCGTGCTGGCTGCAACCGCTCTACGAGCAATTCTTCGGCACCGGCACGGGCAACCTCAGCCGGCTGGCCAAAGCCAGCGGCGGCTCATCTGACACCATCGGACTCGTCCTCGGTGTGCGGCTGGTCAGTCGCATCGTCGCGTTACCGCCGTGGTTCTTGCGTCCGTCATTTCAAGAGTCGATTCCAAGTACTCCGCGTTCTGAAGATGGCTCGCTGGACGTTGCAATCTGGCCGTCGTTCGCTGTGGCGTTGTTCGCCTTGGTGGCGGTTGTCGCTGTCGCAGTGCTACTGATTCGTCGGTTGCGCGCGAGTGGTGACGTTGCCCTCGCGAGCCTTCTGACGATTGCGGTGGTCGCCGTCGGTGGCGCAGTGTTCACCATGCTGCTGGTGCCCGTGGGGGCGCTCGGGCTGGCACCTCATCACATGCGTTGGCTGTGGCCCATCAGTGTGCTGCTGTGGTGCACACTCGCGGCTGCGGCAGTCCGACTGGCACCCGAGCACTGGCCCCTCGCAGGGCATCGGCGCCAGGTCGTGTCGGCAGCACTGACCGTCGTCGCACTTCTCAGTGTCCCCACCCTGCTGACCGACAGTGGCCCAGCGGCCGACCGCCAGTATCGGGCCGTCGTGTCATCGATGATTGATCAATTGGAACATGTGCAGCTCGACGGGCCGGCCGTGTTCGACACGACGAACTTGCGGTTTGCCGAACCATTCAGCGGTCCAGCCCTGTTCGTTTTGCTGGATGGCGAGCAGCCTGTCCGGCTTGCAGACGAGGGTTTCGTGCGCCAGGTTGGCGACGGCCGCCGTGCGCACGGTGACGAGAAGTGGACGGTCCGGGTCCTGGAGCGTGAGGCAGCGTTGGAGATCGATCCTGGAGCGCAGGTGCTCGCCTACGCCGACGGCCTGACTGGCGCAGAGCGGACCGAACTGTTCTCGCTGCAGGAGTCGGGTGACGGCGCGGCCCGCCTCGACGAACTGCTCGCTCGTCGACAGGCTGTCGTCGTTGCGATCGTGCTGATTCCACGGGAGCCGGCGCCGGCAGCTGACTAGGAGGACTCAGGCGCCGCGTCGAGTTCGGCGAAGCGAGCGTCGGATTCTGAGCAGGTCGGCTGTCGAGCGCAGCGATGCGCGAAGCGAAAGCTTCGAACCAGCGACGTCGTGCCACTCCTGGAGCGGGACCTCTTTGAATCCGTCGGTTCCCTGGTATTCGATTGCCAAGCGGCCCAACATTTCCACGTCGAATGCCCATCTGCTGGCGAACGGCTGGGCGATGGTGGTGCGCAGTTCGGGTGTGTTGCGAAAGGTCTTCGCTCCGCACTGCGTGTCATAGACCTGGAAACCGAGCACGACGCTGCTGAGCGTGCCGAACACTCGTCCTGAGTAGTGCCGGGGCAGAGAGCGCTCGATGTGATGGCCCAACAGCGCCACTCGGGAGCCGAGCACGACGACATGCTGAGCGCGGCACGAATCGGTCAGCGCAGCGATTTCGGCAACGGGCGTTGCGAAGTCCGCGTCGCAGAACCCAACAATGTCAAAGCCAGCGGAGGTTGCCCAGAGGAGGCCCTGGCGAACAGCTTCGCCCTTGCCCTTGTTGCGCGGCAACGACACGACATGAATGTCTGGCTGCTCGGCAGCGAGCGTCGCGAGCATTTGCTCGGTCCCGTCGGTGGAACCGTCGTTCACGAGTACGACCGTGCAGTGGGCCTGCGTCGCCAGGGCGAGCACATTCGGCGCGTGGAGCCTGTCTGCCTCGTTGTAGCAGGGCACAATGATTGCAGCTGATGGGGGTGCTGACGTCATCGCTGAGTCAATTGGCAGACGGCCCAGAGGCTGAGGCCGGGAAACGGAATGCGGCGACGGGCCGCCGCGAGACCAATGCGAGCGTCCACGTCGAGAACGCCGGAGATGACTGACGAGAGTGTTCGTCCGTGGTTCCATGCCGAGTTGATCTCGTCGACGGGACCGCTCGGAGGTCGCACCTGTTGGACGAGCCGCTGAACAGCGCGCGGTGGGAGGAGCGAGCCGAACAGCGAGCCCTCCTGAACAATGGTGAGGTGGGGCTGCAGCAGCGACCGCAGGCTGGCGCGATTGTGGCGCCGGAAGTGGCCGAGCGCTTCGTCGTGGCTGGTGAACAGCCACCGGTAGGCCGGGACGCTGGCGATGAAAAGCCCGCCTGCTCGGATGCGGGGCACCACCGAGTCGGCCATGAATCCGCTGTCGTCCTCGACGTGCTCGAGTACATCCAATGCGAGTACCAGCGGGTAGGTCGCGTCAGGCGGGCTCGACATCCTTCGGAGGCGGTTGTCCATCGCCTCGGTCAGATCTGCCGGGGTGTAGTGGGCATCCCAGCAGTCGACCGTGGTCGCCGGGGGTAGATCAGCGAGCAGTTCGTTGGCGAACCAGTTGTCACCGGAGCCGACGTCGAGAACGGTGCTCGGCGGCTGGACGAGGTGGGCGGCGATGAGGCGTCGAAAGAACCGGGCGCGACTGACTTCCCACGGATGCCGCGTTGTGCTGTCGATTCGTTCTCGTAGGTCCACGGCCGACCAAGCTACTCACTCAATGCTCTCGGCGAACGGTTTCACTCCTGCGCAACGAATGCCGCAGGCGGCACGATGAAGACTGCGGTGGCCTGGCCGAGCTCGAGCATCCGGTTCACTTTTCGCTGGAGGCCGTTCGGCACCCGAGGGTCGAGCTGCACGCCGAACAGGTTGTAATCAACGATCTCCACGAGGCCGTCCAATCCGAGCTGCTGCAGCTCGGTGATCACCTCGGTGCGGAGCCGATTGAACTCCGCGACCTCCTCCGCTGTGCGGAGATCGACGTTGGCGACCTCTACGGCACCTTCTATCGCTTGCCAGCGTTCGATATAGATACCGGTGGCGAACTGAACGATCGCGGTCGCATCGGCCGTATCGATCACCCGATACGAGGTGAGTGGGACGCGCCAGGTGTCAGGCGAGCCGACTTCGAAACCCTGCCGTTCGAGTTCGTTGACGAGCCCGTATCCCTGAGAGCCGAAGAAGTACGCATCTTGCCAGCGCACGCTGTAACGGCCGTCGCGACCTGTGGCGCCACCGGTGTTCGCCAGCAATGCACCGACCGTGGGGGAGACGACCGCCCGAAGCGATTCGGAGAGACGATGCTCGGGCGGCTGCGCATCCGTGGCGCGGACGACCAGCGACATGAAGTTGAACATCACCGTGACGGCCAGCAGGCCAGCAATGGAACGCATCATGGTCGTTCGAGCCGTGCCGTTCAGTCGAGGCCGGACCACAACGGCCGTTGTCCACACGACGGCCACGAGCATCATCGGCCCGAGGACGAACCCCCACAGCGTGAGGTAGAACCAGATCTTGCCGAAGATGCGCGACGCAGAGATCCACCCGAGGAAGAGGGCGAGCGCAATGACCACGTCGAGTGCCAGCAGCCGGCGATGGCGCAGCCGGAATGCCAGGAGGCACGACGCCAACCAGGCGACCAGCAGGACCAGCCCCAACAGCACCGAGCCCGCGGGCCACTCGGCTGCGACCGTGATATCGCCGGAGCCGGTAGCCGTGAAGAAGTGGAACAGATCGAGATGCCGCACCATGAGCGAGGCACCGGTTCGCAACCCGATGGTGTCCTCCTGCGGACTGGTGAAGTGGTTCTTCAGCATCCGAAGGTTCCCAGGAGTGCGCAGCAGCTGATCGAGGAACACCGGACTCCAGAGCAGGGCGCCGACGCCGACAGCAATGAGCAGGTGACGAAGGTTGCGGCGGCGAATGTCGGCGTCGTGATTGCGCCACGCGTTGTACGCGACGAACCCGATGGTCAGTCCGCAGATGCCGATCGAGAGGGTGAGATACGAGATGTGGGTCTGAGCGCAGAAACTGGCGGCACCCACGACCACGACCAGCAACGCGCTGTCACCGGCCACCACTGCCCAGGCGGCGACCACCGCAAGACACCAGAACAACAGCGGCATGTAGGGATTCCACGGCTGTGTGAGCACGCCGAGACCGAACCCATTGATGAGTGCGAGGAGGACAGCGAGGACGCCGAATTGCACGAGAGCGCCGCCCAGCCTGCGAGCGATCGTGAGAATGCCCGCACACACGGCGACGGACACAATGCACGTCGCTGCGAGAAGCGCCCAACCCGAGGAGCCGAGGAGTTTGTATAGCGGTGCCAGCAGGTAGAAACTGAGGGGGCCGGGGTGGCTGCCCTGATCAGGGAAGTTGCCGATTCGACCGGGCAAACCGATCAGCGTCGTTCGAGATGTGAACACGTCGCGCACGCGGATCTCGGTCATCGCCATGTCGAGGACCGGCATCCAGTGTCGGCTGGCGAGCCGCACAGCAGCGAAGAGGAACGGAACGGCAATCAGTGCGACAGGGGTGAAGCGAGAGACGACGAGACGGCGAAGGGTCGTCGCAGGTCGTTGCTGGCTCAGGGACACGGGTGGTCACTATACGGCGTCGTGTCCGCACCATCGGGGTAGGGTCTGGCCCTCGTCTGTTCGATGGATGGGGGTGGGAGCGATTGAACACGTTGACCGCGACGTTCGCATACCCCTGCGCGGCCACGGGTGACCGACGATGAGCGCACGGGGGAGCCAAGACCGCACCATTGCGTATCAACCTGCGCTCGATGGTTTGCGTGCCGTTGCAGTAACCATGGTGCTCTGCTTTCACGCAGGCTTCAATTGGATGCGCGGGGGCTACTTCGGCGTGTCGATGTTCTTCACGCTCTCGGGCTTTCTTGTCACTGCACTGCTGCTCGCCGAGGTCGGCACGAACGGCAGCCTCTCGCTCGGTCGGTTCTACGCCCGCCGCGCACGCCGACTCCTGCCAGCAAGCCTTGTCAGCCTGCTGGCGATCGTGGCGGCCAGAGCGCTCGGCGAGTTCGCGCTCGTCCCGAACCTTTCACGTCAGCTCACAGGCGCCGTACTGCAGGTGTACAACTGGGTGCAACTCAGCGGCGGCTCGAGCTATGCGGCATTGTTCGGACGAGCCCCGGCTCTGACCTCGCCAGTCGAGCACTATTGGTCGTTGGCAATCGAGGAGCAGTTCTACTTGCTGTGGCCCTTGGTGCTCGGTCCACTCGCACTACACGCACGACGACGCAACCGAAGTGTGCTGCGCCCGATTCTCGTGCTGACATTGTGCGCTGCGGTGGTGGCGCCCGTCATCGCGATGGCATTTGGCAGCGACGCCGCCTACTGGGCGACGCCTGCGAGACTGGGAGAGGTTCTGGTAGGGGCTTGCGCTGCGGCGTGGCTCGCTGGCGGCGCACATGTCCCGGAATGGGCGCATCGGATGGCGCCGGTTGCCTTGGTGGGCACAGTGATCCTGGCGGTGGCCCTTCCTGCCGGCTCCGGGCCGGCCTACACCGGTTGGTTGACCCCACTCTCAATCGTGACGGGGCTGCTGTTGCTAACGCTGCAGGTGCCCGGCCGAGTGCGCACCCTGTTGTCGTCGGGGCCGCTGGTTTGGCTGGGAAGGGTCAGTTACGGGGTCTATCTCTACCATTGGCCGGTCTTCGTGCTGCTGCGCCAGCGCGGCTGGGAGCTGGATCGTTTGCCCGGCTTTCCCGTGGCGATGGGCGTCACCCTGGTCTGCGCGACTGCGTCGTACGTACTATTGGAGCAACCGATCAGACGAAGCGGGTGGGCGCCACGCCGGACATTCGTGGTGGCGTCATCCGGTCTACTCGTGACCTTGCTCGCCGTTGTAGCAATGCCGGCGTCCCGTGGGCTACTCGAACCGAATCAACGCGTTCTCGACGCGGCCGCCATCGACGCCGGCGGCCCCCCAGTGGCTCTCGTCCGAGTGGAGTCATCAACTTCGGTCGCGGCTGTCACATCTACTTCGACGACAGTGCCCACCACGACGGGGCCAAACACATCGCTTCCAATGACGACACTTGGGCCGTTGTCGTTGCCACTGCCGGCAACTCCGAACCGTCCAGTCCGCATTCTGATGGTGGGCGACTCGACCGCATTCTCTGTTGGGCAGGGTCTCGCGGAATGGGCTGTTGATCATCCGGCCGACGCTCAGGTCGATGTGCTCTGGTGCCAAGGATGCGGTTTCATTCTCGATGGCACGATCACCAGCTTTGATGGTGTTGACTTTCTGACCGACTCGCGAGATGTTGTCGAGCGACAACTGGCGCAAAGAATTGAGCGCCTTCACCCTGACGTAGTGGTGCTGATGACAACAGTCAACGACGTGGCCAATCGCAAGTGGGACGACACGGAAGGGCCGCTCAGCCCGCTCGACCCGTTGTTTCGCGAGCGCATGGCCCGTGCGTACGCATCGGTGTCCGACACCGTGGTGGCGCTCGGAGTGCCCAGTTTGGTGTGGGTGATACCACCGATTCCGACATCTGAGTGGGACACGCCCGAGATGGGCGAGCCAGATCGGTATCGAGTGCAGCACACCGTGATTCGTGAGGTCGCGGTGTCGTCGGGTTCGACGGTGGCAGTCACTGACCTGGACGCGTGGCTGAACCGCTCGGAACATGCGGCTGACACCGGGTGGCGGCCAGACGGCACACACTTCGCCCCTGAGGCAGCGAAGGAACTCGCGACCGCCTACCTCGGGCCGTGGTTGATGGGTGTGGTGCTCGGGGCGTCACCGTCGTGAGTCGCTGGGGCTGGGGCTGGGCGTGCCGAGCGGTCGATCAGCACCGCGGCAACGAGCAGCATCACCACCAGCAGACCGGGGCCATGCAGCTTCTCCCAGATTCCCGGCCAGCCAGCATTTGCCAGGTGGCGGTCCAGTACTTGACGTTGAGTGATACGCGCCCCGATCGCGGTCGCCAGCACCAGTGCGCTGATGGCGAAGATCGCTGGGCGACGCAGGACGACGACCGCTACGGCGGGCGCTAGTGCAACCAACGCCATCACAGGTGACACCAGCAGCCCTGTCATGACGACCAGTGCACCGGCACTGAGAGCGGCCGGGCGCAACGGAACGAGCTTCCAGAAGTCGCGCTCGAAGTGTGGCGGCTCGGCGGTCCACGGTTGCATGGTGAGGCTTGGGTTGGCTCGCCAGCGGCGTGGTCGTCCGATCACCAGCGCGATACAACCGAGAACAGCCAGGGCTGACAGGACGAGAGCGACGGTGACCGGCGGTTGTGCCTGCCACTCGATGTTGACGACGGTGGCAGCCTCCGACGGCGGCAACCACCATCCGTTGAAGCCGCCGCCGACCTGTTGCGGTGCGCCCAGCGAATCGTCGCCGGTGCTCGCCGTCCAGCCGGTGTTGAAACCTTCGCCCATGATCAGCCAGCAGCCCGTGGGACAGGCTTCGACGGTGGCCGTGCGGGTCGTGCGGGTGCGCTCGACGGTGACCGCCGGGGGAGCGCTTCGCTGTATGTCGGCGACGCCATCGTCGAAGACGAGCTGGTTGACATCCAGGCCGCCGACGAGGCCATTGGCCGTGCTGATGCGATGCGTGCCAGCCGAAAGGCGCAACGGTTCGCAGGTCGTCATCTTCTCCGGGTCGCCCCCCTCGGTGGCCACCAGGCCGATGGGCTCACCGTCGATGGTCAACAACGTGTCGTCACAGTAGGGGTCGCCATGGCCCCCACGTACCGGAAGTGGGATCGCGGGGGAGACCAGCTCGCGGATGGACACGGGCAACGTGGTGAGCTCGCCAAAGCGGCGGTCGATCGTGGTTGCCGGGTCGATCGCCGTCACCGTCAGGGTGAACTGTCTGCCCGTGAGCGCCTCTGGCAGGATCAGGGTGCTTTTGCCGTCCTCGTCTGGCGCCCGCACCTCGAGGTCGTACGAAGTGCCGTTACTGGCCACAACTTGAACCGCAGTGATCAGGGAATGCTGTCCGTCGAGGTACTGCACAATGCCGAGGTCGGTGAGCGGTTCGCCGCCGAGCGTTGAGTCGTTCAGCGGCACGGTCAGTGTGGACCCGACGGCCTGATCGAACGGCGAGGTCCAGGCGCTGTCCACATTGTGGTCCGCGGCAGAGATGCCCCGTGCTGAAGGCACCCCGGTGAGATGCCGGTTCGAGGTGGTGCCACCACTGGTGCCGCTGAGTGCATCGAGCACCGACTCGGGTGCGCGGTCGTTGCTTTGCACAGTCGCCGTGAGGGTGAAGTCGTGGGCGGCTGCCAGTGTGAACTCGCGCTCGATCGTCTTCTCCGGGTCGCTGCGCCAGCGGTTCCGCGGGTCCACCCGCAAGCGAGTCAGCACCACCGCGGTGGGTGTGTCGGCATCGACGTCGACGGCGGTCACCGGCACTCGCACGACCTCGGTGTTGACGCCAAGGCCCAGCTCGGCGAAACCAACCGCGGAGGGGCCGCTGTCGACGCCTCCCACGCGCTCGGCGACACCCGTGATCGTGATCGTGACAGGAACGCCCGCCGTCACCGCCACCGTCTGGCCCTCGCCGGTCAGCGACTCTGGCCCGAGCACAACGTCAACTGGATTGCTGGCCGTGTCGCCAGTGATGCGCACCGAACTGATCCTTCGATTGGCCATCAGGGTCTGGGGTTGCAGGAGCCGCAGTGTGCCATCGGTGGACGAGACGTTCAGGAAGTGTCCGATCGGGTCGCTGCGGTCAGCCACCACCCAGGCGGTGGACGGGTCGCCATCGACCGCCATGGCCGGGCGCTGCTCGGGGCGATAGGCAAACGGCTCGCCGTACCCGCTGGCAGTGACGACCAACCCGGTGTCGAGCGTTGCGATTGTCTGATCGTCAGCATCCGAAACCGGCCCGAAGACGGGCAGGCGCTGGTCGCCCTCGTCGATGCGTTGGACGTCGCTGCCATCACCGCCGGTTTCGGTGAAGCCACTGACGTCCTGCGAGCTACGCCAGTGGTGTGCGCGATCACGATTCGAATCGGTGACAATCACGGTCGCGCCGTCGAGCTGATCGTCGGAGGTCACATCGGCGGCGTAGCGCAACGCCTCGTCGCCCTCCAGTAGCCCGGCGCCAGCGGCATCGACCACGCCGTCGCCGCTGCCGACGAGCACGACCACACGATCGCTCGCCCGAACAATCGAGACAGGGTCGTCGACGGGTACCAACTCGACGGGCGCCAGCGGAGTTCCAAGATCGGCCGAGCTCAGCGCAGTCTCGTCGACCATTGGGATCACCGGGAGGTTGGGGGTTGCAGCGCCGTACCCAACCGGTTCGCCCAGGCCGTCTGGCTGGAGGCGGAACAGTTGCGCCACCTCCTCGGGACGTGGCGTGCGGAAGCGGTCGAAGGCCAGGTCGTTGGCGACCCAGATGGTGTCGACACCCAGATAGCGGGCGACCGCAGCGATGGACGACGGGTCGAGCGTGTGATCCTGCACGCGGTCGTCCAGTGCATACAGCAGGTCCATCGCACCCGCTGAGCCCAATGGCAACAGATCGCGCGTCACCAGCGGTTTGGTGGTGAGGCCTGGTAGCGGCGGGTCGACGGTGTAGCCCCATCGGAAAGCCCCGAACTCGGAGCCCGGTAGCTGCAGGACGCGGTACTCCGACGAAGTCTCGGACAGTTCGCTTGCGGCCTCCAGCCATGCTGCTGGCGGTGTCTCGTCGCGTTCCAGCGCCGGGTCGACCAGGTTGCCATCGAACAGCGCTGGCAAGTTGACAACGGCAAGCAGGACGACGAGCAGAGGTGCGAGCGATCGCATTCGCCATCGAGTCGCCGCGAGTGCAGCGACGAGCGCACCCGCTCCCAATGCCAGCCCGAAGTTCGACATCGGCAACGCTCGAGTACTGCTGCGAATCGCCAACGCGAGCGAACTGCGCGAATTCTCCGCAAGCGGAGACATCAGGGGTGATGCGTCATCGATGGGGTGAACGCCGACCGCGAGAATGATGCCGGCCAGCACCAGCAGCGCTGCATAACGGCGCTGGCTCCAACGCGTCAGCGCAAGGCCAGCCATGCAGATCAGCAGGAGCGCAAAGCTGATCGCGATCGCACGACCGGACTCCATGTACGTCTGGGATGCAGTTGTGGTGAACGCGTATGGGTCGCGCACATAGAACAGCCAGTAGCCCATACCACGAAGGGTCTCCGTGGAGGCCGACGTCAACGACGTGGCTTGCAGGCTCTCGCTGTACGCCAGAACATCGGCGCCGTATGCACCCTGCGCTCGCAGCATCGCGATCCACCACAGGGACACGGCGACGCCCAGTCCACCGATACGCAGAGCAGCCTCCAACGCTCGCCGCCATCCGATCGTGCGTTGCATGAGTGCGTGCACCAACCACAGGATCGGAGCGGGCGCAATCATCATCACTGCCGTGGCGTTGACGGCACTGCACGAGAGCAGCACGAGGGCCATCAATGCGGGGTAGCGCCACCGATGTTCGCTGGTCACCGACTTGATGGTGAGCCCCACCAGCCAACCGACTGCGGCCCAGGGCAGCAGCATTGCGCTCGTACGCGACACGTAGGGGAGAATGTAGGGCGACACTTGGTAGACGACGGCGGCAACGATCGCTGCGTGCTTGGGCATTCCCAGGAGCCGGGCGGCCCAAAAGACGCCTAGCGCCGCAAGGAACAGCAGCGTTCCAATCCACAGCCGGTGTGCAACCCAGTCAGGAACGCCCAACTGGTCGAGCAGCCAGTACCAAGGACCTTGCGGCCACAGATAGGCAATGGTTTGGTGCGGAACCCAGCCACCGAACTGACGGGTGTCCCACGTGAACGGCGCGTCGGCGATGAGGCGACCCGGATTCAGGTACAGGAACAGTTTCGTATCGGCTGGCAGGCGGCCGGGCTTGGTGAGCAGCACCGGCACGTAGGCAATGAGGGCGAGCAGGCCCACGGTCCACCGCGATGTGCGCGCCGTGAGCTGCCCACGGCTCACGGAATGGCCCCCAGCACGCCGTACAGCGCCGTGAGACCAACCAGGCCAGCGGAGCAGGCGCCGATGACATACGGCCACCAATCACGCTTGTCGCGCTCAAACCAGACAGCCGCAGCGATGAGCAACGGGAAGGCCGTGAATACGAAGCGCGGGCGCGCCGTCACGGTGCTGGGGAGCAACATCAACAGCAGCACGACGGCGACGTACGCATTGCAGTACGAGGGAAGGCGATGTTTGTTGAGGAACCACAGCAACAGCACCATTGTCACCACGCTGACGGCTGTGATCGTGTTGGTCGGCGATGTCAGCGGGTGGGTGAAGGCTTTCAGCGTTCGCCTGACTGCGGTCAATCCGAAACTGGTGCCTTCGCCCCATGCTTCTGTCTGAACTCGGAACCAGACGCCCCGCTCGCCAGTGTGGGCGTCGATCCACAACATGAACCCGATGAAACCAATTGGCGCCAGCAGGGGAGCGACAAGCGACCGCCATTCTCGCCGATCGCGGATGGCGAAGAAGGACGCAATGGCACAGGCTGCGATCAGCGCGATTCCGTTCGGACGGGTTGCCGTTCCGATGGCCGCGAGCACACCTGCCAACGCCCACTGACGCTTGAGGAGACACCACATACATCCCGCCGCCAGCGCGAGGAGTAGGGCCTCGGTGTACGCGAATGAGAGGACGAAGCTGCCGGGGAACAAGGCCATGAGGATCATCGACCGTTCGGCGACCCGAATTCCGAACAGCTCCCGGGCAAGCACACCGACCAGGAGTACGGCAATCGCACCAAGGACGAAGTTGGTGAACAGTGCAGCGGTGGTGTCGCCGCCAGGCAGCACTTTGTCGACGAATCGCACCAGCATCGGGTAACTGGGGAAAAACGCCGCTCGCGCGTCACTGACGTCGTAGGTGACGTTGGGCTGAACCGACCGCGGGTAGCCCGACCGGATGATGCGGAGGTACCACAGACCGTCCCACGAGGTCAGCACGTCGAGCATCGGGCGCACAGCGCTCGTGGGAATGGCCTTGCTGACGTATTGCGGGTCGGCGAATGGAGCGTCGGGGAAGTTCGCCCTCACGGCGTTGTCATCGGCACGCAGTTCGGCCGCGACGATTGCGGCGCCGACCATGACACACAGGCGTGAGAAGAGATAGACGAGGCCGGCCTTACGAACGACGCCACGCCAGGCAGCGGTCTCGTTCAGCGGGTCGAAGGTGGGGATCTCGGTGGTGGCGGAGGTCATTTGAGAGTTGTCGAGCGTCGAAACGCAGCGACGATAACACCAAGAGTGGTCACCAGCGCCTCATGGGCAGCACACGCTGGCGAGGGCCGAACTTCGGTGGCCGCTGACCGAGCGCGAGGAGAAGCCGGACAGCACGCCCCCGTTGCCCGGCATACGGCTCGAGGAGTTCCAGCATCTCCTCGTCGGACCCGCGAGCCCTTCCGGTGAGTGCATGGACGACCGCATTTTTGAGGTGGTAGTCGCCGACTGCGATCGCGTCGGGATCACCGAATGCGGTCGCCATCACCGAACCGACGGTCCACTGGCCGATGCCGGGCAGCAGCCGCAGTCGAAACGCAGCGTCGTGCGGAGTCAGTTCGGCCCACTTGTGTAAGTGCACCGAGTGTCGCGCCACCTCGCTCAGTGCCCTGGCACGCTTGGTTTCGATGCCCAGCGTATGAAACCACCAAGCTGGACGGTCCGCAAGGTCAGCAGCGTTGGGCGGAAGGCGCAATGTCGTGTGTGGCCCGGGTGCAGGTTCGCCCAGCAGGCGGACAAGCTGATGCCACTGCCGGATTGCCTCTCCAGCGGTGATCCGCTGCCCAAGTACGACGGGCAGCAGATCGTGATAGAGCGTGAAGCTGGCGCCGAAAGTGACGGCGGGTGAGATCCGTTGCGCCTCCAAGATTCGTGGATGCCCAGTGGTGAACGTATGCCCAGAGTCGAGCGCCCCGGTGAGTGCCGGCACGTGAGCAAGCAGCCAGTCCGCCCCATCGCCGAAGCCTGTCTGGCGCAGGTGGCCGTCACGCCAGTCAAGGTGGAGTGTGCCCGGCCCATCTGGTGTGAACGTGGCCCGCCAGAACTGGCCGTGGTCGAGCTGCGTGGTGGGGTCGACAGCGCCGAACCGATAGTGCGCCAGCACCCTGCGCAACGGGTCGTTGTTCGTGAGGGCAACCGCGCTGGGCACTTGGCGAGCGTAACTCGTCGGTGTGACACGGAATCGGACAGGGTGTTCGACGCCGAAGAGGCCTACCGCATCGGCCTTGTCGTGGACCTG
>JANOYI010000216.1:0-1538 GCA_031428795.1 Ilumatobacteraceae bacterium
CGCTGCCATTCGGCGCGACCGCAACGTGAAATGGTTCGCGGTACCGCTCGCCGCCATCGGCATCTGCGTCAGCTTCTGGCACATCCTCATCGAGCACCGCGTGGTCGAAGAGTCTTCGGCTTGTTTCAACGTGCAGAGCTGTGCGGCGCCGTGGCGTGTCTCGTTCGGCGAACTCGACTTCACCACCGGCACACTCATTACTTCCGGGTTTCCTGTCACGCTTGCCGTGATGGCATTCAGCGGTTTTGCTGCCATCCTTGCCTTGCTGTTGTGCCCGGAACCCTTGGACGCAGACGACGTGGACGCAAACGACGTGGACGCAAACGAGTCCCCCACAACCGAACCCCTCACTCACGAACTCTCGGAGGCATAAGAAGATGGCCAATCGTCAGCGGGCCGAGGCCCGACGCAAGGCACAGGCAAAAGCCACTCGCTCCAACGGCGAGGACGGCGGTAGCGGTAGCAAGATGGGCATCTGGATCGGCCTTGTCGCGGTCGTTGCGCTCGTGGTCGGCATCATCGTCTTTGTGGGCGGTGGCGACGACTCAGACACCAACGCCAGCGAGAACACCTCAGATTCGTCTGGTATCGCTTCGCTGCCAACCAGCCAGCCCGTCACGGTCACCGGCACGCCACTGGCGCCATTCGATTCGTCCGCCAGCCCGGACCCTGCCTTCGGTCTCGACGCTCCAGGGCTGTCCGGGCTCAATTTCTCCGGCGAGCCAATGGTCGTCGAGCCCGGTACCGGCGGCCCGTACATGCTGGTCTACCTCGCCCACTGGTGCCCGCATTGCAACGCTGAGGTACCCAAACTGATCGACTGGAAGAACAGCGGGGCAGTACCTGCCGAGCTGCAAGTAATCGGTATCGCTACCGCAGTCTCAAAAGACTCCGCAAACTACCCGCCAGCGGTGTGGTTCTCGAACAAGGGTTGGCCGTGGCCGGTCCTCGTCGATGAGGCCGCGGCCGAAGGTGAGGCCGGCAAGGCCGCCGTTGCATACGGCGCGTCCGGGTGGCCGTACTTCGTCATCGTTGGCGCGGACGGCAAGGTAAAGGCACGCGTTTCTGGCGCTATTGAGATCTCAGATCTTCAGCCCATCGTCGACGCAGCGCTCGCGGCCTGAGCCAGCACTTCTCGTAGCGGAAGCCCGAGTGCGACCGCCGCAGCCGCGGCGTCGTCGTGCTCGGGTTTTGCGCGTCCGGGGGCAAGTTTCACTCTGATCGGGTGGCCCTGGACGTGGACGATTGTTTCGTCGCGTCGCTGCGGCCAGCGCTGCACGATGCTGCCGCGCATTCCCAGCGAACCGGTTTCATTGAGCAGCACTGCGCCGACTGCTTCGGCCGCGGCCGGGTCGCACAGGGCGTGCACAGTGTGTGCCGGACGGCCCTTCTTCATCACGATCGGGCTGGCCCACGCGTCGTAGGCGCCCGCCTGGAGCAGCGCAGCGATGGTGTGCGCGATGACTTCGCCGCTGATGTCGTCGACGTTGACCTCGAGGAGCTGTGCCGGCTGACCGGGCGCCGGGCTATTCGACGGC
>JANOYI010000217.1:0-1704 GCA_031428795.1 Ilumatobacteraceae bacterium
TCCTCGGTGACCTTGGCCATCAACACCAACCGATCCGTCGCCCCGTACACCAGCGGACGACCCGAACGCGGTGCATCATCCAAACCGTCGAGACCATGCTCACAAAACCGGATCCGCCACTTACACACCGACTGCTCCGACAACCCGACCATCTTCGCGATCTGTCTGCCCGTCACCGAGTCCGCCGCGAGGAGCACCACCTGTGCCCGCTGACGATCACGATGCGCCGTGGTCTGAGCACGCAACCTGCGTTCCAGCTCAACCTGCACCTCGGGTGTCAACAGCAACGGTTCCACAGTCCACATCTTGACCCTCCGAACACTCCGATACAGACAACCCAACCACCTTCACCCAACCAATGCGGGGATGCACTAGCAGCAGCACCCAAGACCCTGAATCAGGAGACGGATGCATTCATGATCCCTTCAGGGCCCCGCGCCGATCGGTGGATTCAGGCTGGGCTTAGAGCCGCAGGTGGTGGGCGAAGAAGTCGAGGATGATCTCTGCGCGCTGGCGACGGTGGATGGGCGAACCGCTGCGTGACAGCTCGTGGCTCTCGCCGGGGAACCGATAGAACGTCACGTCTGTGCCCAGCAGGCGCATCGCCACGAACAGTTCCTCCGCCTGGTTCATCGGGCAGCGCAGGTCGTTCTCGCTGTGAATGATGAGCATCGGGCAGGCGATGTCGCGCACGTACTGGATGGGGGAGAGGCGCTCGTACTCCTGCTGGTCATTGATGTGTGTGGGCCCGTGTTCGACGCGGAAGATGGTGGCAATGTCGCTGTTCACTTCCTCAGTGAGCACGTTGTTGACCGCCCGCTCGCTGCAGATGGCCTTGAACCGTTCGCTGAATCGGCCGGCGAGCATCGTGGCCATGTAACCGCCGTAGCTCCCGCCCTGCATGCCCACTCGGGTGCCGTCGCAGAACGAGTAGCGCTCGAGCGCAGTGTCGAGCACTGCCATCACGTCGTCGACGTCGAGGCCGCCCCAGCCACTGCCAGGAGCCACCGGGTGCTTCGGACCCATGATGGCCTGGCCCCACGCCTGCTCGCGGCCCGAGCCACCACGCGGGTTGCTCATCAGCACAACGAAACCGGAAGCTGCTTGGAACTGTGCCTCGTCAAAATAGGTTTCGCCATACTGAGTGTGCGGGCCGCCGTGCACGTTGAGAACGATCGGGTACTGCTTCGTTGCGTCGAAGTCGAGCGGCCGCATGATCCAGGCGTCGATCTCAGCGCTGCCGTCGGTACACGGCACGGCGAAGCGTTCCCATGTGAGCGGTGCGTACGCGTTGCGGTAGGTGGCGGCGAACGAGGTGAGTCGGCGCGGCTCGCCGTCGGTGACGACGAATAGCTCGCTCAGCTCGTCGACTGCGCCAGCGCAGAATGCGATTGTGCCCGCGGCGCTGTCGAACGACTTGACGGTGATCGGCCCCGACGTGATGGCGACAGGAGTGGACCCGTCTATGGACAGTCGCCAGAGATGCGTCTGGCCGCGGTCCTCGGCGGTGCCGATCAATGTTGTCGAATCGAGCCATTGAGGAGCGGCCGTACCGGCCGTCGTCTCGAATGTTCGGTCCAGCTTGCGGCTGATCCAGCTGTGGGCGCCGCCGGCAACGGGCACGAGCCCGACGTGAACGTTTTGCGGATAAGTGGACGCGTCGTCGAAACCCAAGAACGCGACAGTCTTGCCGCTGGGGTCAGC
>JANOYI010000218.1:0-7240 GCA_031428795.1 Ilumatobacteraceae bacterium
CACCGAGAGCGCCTGCAACAGCAGTCCAAGCGCTGTCACCGAGATATCCACCACTCGGTTCTGCTGGCTCTCGATGAACGACTGCACCGCACCATCTGGGTTATTGATGTCGGCGATCACCTGGCTGGCATCGATGTGCGCGCCGAAGGTGTCGTTCAAAAAGTCGACGGTGCGCGTGACGTACTTCTCCGAGTTGCCCAACAGTTCGGCAATTTGCTGACCGACGAGCGCGCCGACGGCGACGAGGAACACGATGAATGCAATCAGTACCCCGACCAGAATCACGGCCGTTGCGGAACCGCGCCGCCAGCCACGCCTGGCCAGCCGGTTCACGCCGGGCTCGACCGCCAGCGACAAGAACAGCGAGACCAACAGCAGCAGAAGGAACGGATACAGGCTGGCCCAGAGAGACCGGAACGCGAGGGCCGCGACCGCGCCGCCCCAGAAAATGGCGACTGCCTTCCAAACCCAGCGCGGCAGCCGGTCCGGAGACGGCGTGGGGTCGAGAAGTGTCATCAGCTGGAACTGTACTGACCTGCCACCCGCACCAGGGTGGAGGCAAGGTCGCCACGGTTGCCGATGTGTACTCGCTCGAGCCCCAACCAGCCCGCCATCAACTGCAACTCGCGCATCACGTCGGGCGCCAGCTCGTCCTGCGGAACGCCGGGTTCGGCGTAGGCGCCCTGCACCAGCAGCACGCTGTTGTGGCGATCGGCCTTCAGGTCCAACCTGCCGACCAACGAGTCGCCCCACAAAATCGGCAGTACGTAGTAGCCGTAGATGCGCTTCGGCGCTGGTACGTAGATCTCGATTCGATAGTGAAAACCGAAGAGTCGTTCGGTGCGTTCGCGGTTCCAGCACACAGGGTCGAATGGGCTGAGGAACGCGCATGCGTCGATGCGCCGCGGCAACTTTGCCTGCGGATGCAGGTACGCCGGCTTCTCCCAACCCTGCACTTGGACTTGCAGCAGTTGGCCGTCTTCGACCAGTTCGTCCAGCAACGGTTTGCAGGGCGGGTTCTTCTGCCGGTGGTAGTCGGTGAGGTCTTGCATGGTGCCAACGCCGTGGTGCTTGGCCGCCAGCATCAGCAGTTCCTTGCGGGCCGCGGCTTCTACGGGTGTCGGCGTTGCCAGCACGTGCGCAGGGATCACTCGCTCGGTGAGATCGTAGAGCCGGGCGAAGTCGTTGGGGCGGCGCGTCGCGGTCAGCTCGCCGCTCCAAAACAGGTGCTCCAGCGCCACCTTGCCGTCGTCCCAGTCCCACCACTGACCCTTCTTGCCGACGCGTTCGTTCAGGTCACCGCTGGCGATCGGCCCGTCCATCTCGATGCGACGAAATACTTCCCCGATGAAGCCCGGGCGACGCTTCTCCATCGTCCAGTAGCGGTCCCATTTGTGCACGCTGTCCATCCGCCACCGGTGCAAGTGATGGTGCGCGGTCTGCACATGGCTGGCCTCGTGCACCCAATACTCGAACAGCTCGCCTGCGGCGGTCGCTTCCGAGATCAGCGAACGCGGGTGCGGGCCCAGACGCGCGAAAAGCGGCAGCTCCTGGCTGCGCACCAGCACGTTCACCGAGTCGATTTGGATGAGACCCATCCGGTCGACTGCGCGCCGAAAATGACGACGGTCGACCCGACCAGATGGTCGCGGGTCAGCAAAGCCTTGCGCTGCGAGTGCGATACGGCGCGCTTGCGCGAGCGACAACTTCTGCGTTGCCATCGGCCGTTCTCTCCGAGTCAGTCGGACGGATCAGTCGGCGACGGTGATGGTGACGGAGTTGATGACAACCGGTGTGGTCGGGCGGTCGCTGCGGTCAGTGTCGACGCGCTGCATTGCGTCGACGATCTCGAGGCCCTTCACGACCTGACCGAAGTGGTTGTACTGCGGGGGCAGGCCAACACCGCTGGGGCCACTGATCAAGAAGAACTGGCTGCCGTTGGTGTTGGGGCCAGCGTTGGCCATGGCCAGCGAACCGATCTGATACTTCTGCTTCACCGGCTCATCCTTGAATTGATAGCCCGGGCCGCCACGGCCGGTCCCAGCGGGGTCGCCGCCCTGGCACATGAAACCGTTGATGATGCGGTGGAAAATCACGCCGTCGTAGTAGTGGTGGGCCGCGAGGAACACGAAGTTGTTGACCGTACCCGGCGCGTTGACTGCGTCTAGGGCAATCACGAGGGTGCCGAGGGTGGTGTCCATCGTGGCCGTATATCGCTTCGAGGTATCGATCCCGAACTCGGGAGCCTCGCCAAACTTCTGCGACACGGGTGCGGAACCATCAAGAGCGGGGAACGGCGTAGACATGCCTTAAACGATACCAACATTCAAGTTCCGCCTCCCCTGCCGACACCCAGCCAGCGGCGATGCTTACGGGCAGGCGCAGGGGACTGAGCTGCAGCGTGGGCAGCCGTTGGCGTAGCGCTGGACGGCTCCAGTGAGATCGACGCCCATCTGATTGGCGAGCGTGGCGACCCAGGCGATCACGTCGCCGAATTCGTGGACCTGCTGGTCGTGACTTCCTTTGCGAACCGCCTGAGCGAGCTCGCCCACTTCCTCCGCCAGCCAAGCAACCGAGGCTGGCACCCCGCGGGCCCGGTCGCGATCGCCGAACGTGCGCTCGATGACATCCTGCAGTTCGGACAAGTCCATGTGGGCTGTGGCTCAGAGGAGGAGTTCGGCGATTTGGACCGCGTTGAGGGCGGCGCCCTTGCGGAGGTTGTCGTTGCTGAGGAACAGCACCAAACCGCGACCATCGTCCAGCGAGGTGTCCTGACGGATGCGACCCACGTAGCAAGCGTCCTTGCCAGCAGCTTCCAGCGGGGTGGGCACATCCAGCAACTTCACGCCCGGTGCGGCGCCGAGCAACTCGGTCGCCCGTGCCACCGAGATGGGGCGCTCGAACTCGGCGTTGATGCTGAGCGAGTGTCCGGTGAAGACCGGTACGCGCACGCAGGTACCGCTCACGCGTAGGCCGGGGATATCCAGAATCTTGCGGGTCTCATTGCGCAGCTTCTGCTCTTCGTCGGTCTCCAGCGAGCCGTCTTCCACGTACTTGCCAGCGTACGGCAGCACGTTGAACGCGATGGGCTTGGCGAACTTAGTGGGCGTCGGGAACACGACGGCCTCGCCGTCGTACGCCAGCAAGCGAGCGTGGTCGACGACCTCGCGTGCCTGCTTGTCGAGCTCGTCGACGCCGGACAGGCCGCCGCCGCTGACCGCTTGATAGGTAGCAGCGATGAGCCGAATGAGACCAGCCTCGTCGTGCAACGGCTTGAGCACCGGCATCGCGGCCATGGTGGTGCAGTTGGGGTTGGCGATGATGCCAATGCGAGCGTTGGCGATCTCGCCTGGGTTCACTTCGCTGACCACCAGCGGCACGTCCGGGTGCATACGCCACGCGGACGAGTTGTCGATGACGATGACGCCAGCGGCCGCGAACTTTGGTGCCAGTTCCTTCGCGGACGTGGCGCCAGCGGAGAAGAGAGCGACGTCGAGCCCAGTCGGGTCGGCGAGCGAGGCGTCCTCGACGGTGATGTCGGTACCCAGCCACGGGAGGGTGGTGCCAGCGCTGCGGGCCGACGCGAAGTAACGGATCTCGGATACGGGGAAATTGCGCTCCTCCAGGATGGAACGCATTGCTGCACCCACCTGGCCGGTTGCGCCGACGACGCCAATTCTCATGCGATCAAGGCTAACTGCGCGCCCTGTTCTGCGGGACGGAATAATCGCTCCGCCATCCGTCACTCGACGGCAGCGACGACCCACCAGTGGCTGTGGTGAACACCCTCAAATGTGGCGTCAGTCGTGCCCGGCAGCCCGAACCCGCGCCGCTTGGGGCCGCGGAAGATTCGAACGTCGGTGAGCGACGGCCCGACAATCGCGAGCACCTCCTTGGGCGTCAACCGATTGGCCTGCCACCCAAGGCGAGCCGGCAGCCGCCGCTGGGCAATTTTCGGGCCGACGCGAGGAAGCCGCCACGACGCCCGGACAACCTTGCCCGCCGGCCACAGAACAATGTCCTGAGCAACCCACGTCCGGAAGTTGAGTGCGATGTGCCCACCGGGCTTCGTCACCCGCACCGCTTCCCGTGCAAGCGCCAAACCATCGTCGTGGTGGCAGTGCTGCAGGGTGATGTAACTGAACACCAGGTCTGCCGAGTCGTCAGGCAAACCGAGAGTGCGGCCATCGGCGACATGGCTGGTCTGCAGCCGCTCGGGTTTGCCGAACTGTGCAACGGTCTCCCGACACCGCTCCAGAAATGCAGCATCCAGATCACAGGCGATGACTTTCGCGAACAGGCGCGAAAAGCTTGCCGTCATCCGGCCGATGCCGCTACCGATCTCGACCATCGTCTGCTGCAGCGCATCGGGTGAGAGCACGCCGAACGCTTCCAGGTAAGCGACCGTCTCGTTGTCGCCGGTCGCAACGAACTCGGTCAGGCTCAGCTCGCTCCCGGTGACGTTGTTGAACACCCAGCCGGTTTCACGAACCACGTCATCAGCCGAATGCTCGTTCTCGGAGGCGGTACCGGCGGCCTTCCAGGGAACATGCTGTCTGCGACGCGTCATGAGGTCACCAGTGTGGCAGGCCGCCGGCTGTCGGTGGGGCGCAACCGATAGACATCGGTCACTTGCGTTCGGGAAGTGGCGCCGAGTACGCCTGACCAGAATCCAGACCGAAGGCAGTGTGCAGCGCGCGAGCAGCCCGCTCGAGGTCAGCGGCAGCAGTCACCACGCTGATGCGAATCGTGCTGGTGCTGATCATCTGAATGTTGACGCTCTCATCGGCAAGAGTGCGGAACATCTTGGCGGCAATACCGGGGCTGGTCTTCATGCCCGCGCCGACCAAGCTGAGCTTGGCGATGTTGGCGTCGTGCTCGACACCGGCGGCACCGATCTCGGCGGCCACACGCGCCACGATCGACTCGGCCATCGCGAAGTCGGCCTTCGGCATCGTGAAGCTGATGTCGGTGGTGCCGTGATGGCTGGTGTTCTGCACGATCATGTCGACATTGACGTTGGCCGCGGCCAGCGGCTCGAACAGCGCTGCCGAGATACCCGGCCGGTCTGGCACCGCAACGACGGTGACCTTCGCTTCGCTGACGTCGGTGACGACGCCGGAGATGATGGGATCTTCCATGTTGGGCTCCTGTGACGTGACCCACGTGCCGTGCTCCCAGGTGAAAGCAGAACGGACATGGATGGGAACATTGTGATTACGGGCGAACTCGACGCTGCGCAGCGCAAGAACCTTGCTACCTGCGCCAGCCATTTCGAGCATCTCGTCGAAGTTGACGTGGGCAAGCTTGCGGGCTTGGGGAACGATGCGCGGATCTGCCGTGAAGACACCGGTGACGTCGGTGTAAATCTCGCAGCTATCGGCGTTGAGCGCGGCCGCCAACGCAACGGCCGTGGTGTCGCTGCCACCGCGCCCGAGCGACGTGATTTCCCTTTCGGTGCTGATGCCCTGGAAGCCGGCGACCACACAAACCTTGCCGTCGGCGAGGGCCTCGCGCACGCGATCGCCCTTGACCTCGATGATCTTCGCCTTACCGTGCGCCGTGTCGGTGACGATGCCGGCCTGACTACCGGTGAAGCTCTTCGCCTCGATGCCCAGGTCGGCCAGAGCCATGCAGATGAGCGCCATGCTGATGCGCTCGCCGGTGGTGATGAGCATGTCGAGCTCGCGACCGGGCTGGGTGGCGGACACGTCGTTGGCCAGCTTGATCAGGTTGTCGGTGGACTTTCCCATCGCGCTGGGCACGACGATGACGTCGTTGCCGTGCCGCTTGGTGAAGGCGATGTTCTCGGCAACAGCACGAATACGGTCGGGGTCGGCGACGGACGTACCGCCGTACTTCTGCACAATCAGGGCCACGGGTGCAGAAGGATACAGAAGCAGTACCGCGATGACTGCTGGATATGGTCACGGGGTGCTGCAGCGTGCTCTTGGCAATTCCTTTCCTGATGAGGTGCGGTCGCGCATCACGGGACTCACCGTTGCACGCACGATGGCAAACGGGTGTTTTCGATTCGCTGTGCCGTTCCTGGCGACCATTGCACGCGGCAACGGCACCACGCTGGCTGGCATCGGTGTTGCGCTGGCGATCAGCGAGCTGTCCGGATTGTTGTCGCCACTCAACGGCGAGATCGTCGAACGAATGCACCGCCGAACCGCGCTCGTCGTGGGCCTCGTCGGCGTAGCGGCTGGCACCACGCTGGCCGCCGGCAGCGTCCATCCCGTGATGTTCGCGGTCGCTCTCGTCATCATCTCGCAGAGCAAGATGATGTTCGACCTCGGGCTTGGCGCGTGGCTTTCCGACCGAGTGCCGTACGCGCAACGCAGTCGAGTCATGGGTATCACGGAGACGTCGTGGGCACTCGGCTTACTGGTGGGTGTGACGGCCATGGGCCTGGTCACCGCCGCCACCAACTGGCGCGTTGGTTATGGACTCGGCGCAGCGGCCGTGCTGTTCACAGCCGGCGTCATCGCGAAACGGATCCCACCCGATTCCGGGCCGCACACGCGCGCCGACCGCTCCGCGCGCCAACCAATCGTTGTCCGCGAAGTCGGCGTGCTGATGCTTGCGATGTTCTGTCTGATGGCCTCCAGCCAAGTCCTGTTCGTCACGTTGGGCAGCTGGCTTGACGACTCGTTCGACTTCACCCCGGCCATGCTGAGTGCGGTGGCATTCGGGCTGGGCTTTGGCGAACTGATTGCATCGATCACCTCGGCTCGTCACACCGACCTGTGGGGCAAGGAACGCAGTGCAGCGGCCGGCGCAGCGATGATGATTCCGGCTGGCATCGGCTTGGCGCTCTGGAACGAGCATCTGGTGATTGGCCTGACACTGCTCATCATCGCAATCGCGGCGTTCGAGTTCGGCGTCGTCAGCGCAATCCCCCTGGGCACCGCAGTGGTGCCCGGCTCGCCCGCTCGGGGCATGGCACTGATGTTCACCGCCGGCACCCTTGGCCGCGCCGTCGCCAGCATTCCCGCCACAAGCCTCTACGAACACCATGGCATCGTGTGGCCAGCGGCGATGTGTGCGGCTCTGGCCGTTGCCACCGTGGCAGCCTTCCTGCAGCTAGAGCGCCGACGCGCCACGCAGCTCGCGCGTTAGCCGCGGTAGGCGTTGGTGATGGGGAGGCGGCGGTCTTTGCCGAAGGCCTTCGCGCTCACGCGAACGCCTGGCGGGCACTGACGACGCTTGTACTCGTTGAGGTCGACGAGGCGGG
>JANOYI010000219.1:0-1850 GCA_031428795.1 Ilumatobacteraceae bacterium
ACGCCGAGATCGACCGCGCTGCGGAACAACGCGATCATCTCGGTGCGGTCGGCCGGGGGCCCGTACGAGGCGCTCATCCCCATACAGCCCAGCCCGAGCGCCGACACTTCCAAACCACTGCTGCCAAGCCTGCGAGTCTCCATTCGCCAAGTGTGCCTCACCGGCGGCCCGCAGCCTCAGACCGAAACAGTGACCTGAAGAAAAGTCGCCGGAATCGATGTCGTCGACGGCGTTGGGCTGGCGTTCTGGGCCTCGAACAGTGCACTGAGCTCGCCATGCAACTCACTCTCGCGACCATTGGCTGCTGCCGCCTCGAACGCATTCATCGTCGGGCCGTAGAACGTACGGAAGGTCTCCATCAGCGCCGTAGGCGACCTGTCCCACGCGAACGTGTATGTCGACCTGGCGAAAGCGATATTGCTCTCGGACACGCCCGCATCGACGAACCGCTCCACCACATTCGCCTCTACCCCCCACGTCATCGGGCTGACGAAGCCCTCGGGCGGCGGCGGTGAATAGGCGGCACATGTCTTCAGAATCTGTGCGACCAATGTCGGGTCGCCGGGAATCCAGTTACCCATCACAATCCTGCCGCCCGGGCGGGTGACCCGGGTCATCTCCTTCGCAACGTCGAACGGCCTCGGTGCGAACATTGCTCCGAAGATGCTGACCACGAGATCAAAACTGTCGTCGTCGACGCCAATGAGCCCCGAGGCGTCGCCCTCTTGAAATCTGCAATTGGTGAGGCCGAGGCTTTGCGCGCGAGCGTTGCCTGCTGCGACCAAGTTGCTGGCGATGTCGATGCCAGTGACGTCCGCCCCCCGTTGGGCCGAGGGCACCGCCGTGGTTCCGTCCCCGCAACCGAGGTCGAGCACCTTCATTCCCGCGGTGACGCCCAGGTTCGCAATGAGCGCCTCGCCGCTCTCGCGCATGGTTGCGGCGATAGCAGTGAAATCGCCCTTCTCCCAGAGTGCCTTGTTTGGATTCGTTGTGGTTGGATTCGTTGTGGTTGGAATCATTGGATCGTCCCTTTCGTGAACGCACACGAGCGTGCGGCCTCATCCTCCGCGTCGGCTCATGCGGGTCTCTGGCGATTCACAAAAAGGCCACTTGCAGACCGCTTGCAGCGACTTGCAAGTGAGTGCGGCAGAATCACAGAATGCCGATCACCGCCAGAGTCCTCGGGCCGGTGTCGGTCGATGGCCTGGACGAAAGCCCTGGCGCCACCCACTCGCTGAGCCCGAAGCTACAACTCGTGCTTGCGCTGCTCGCCGCCCGTCGCGGCTCGGTGGTGTCCGTCGACAGGATGTGCGAGGCCCTCTGGGGCGACCGACAGCCAGCGGCGGCAGCGGCCACTTTGCAAAGTCACATCTCACGACTGCGGCGGGTGCTCCTCCCCGTCGGTCACATCGTGGCGCTCGATCGGGGCTACCGGCTCGAACTTCCCGATGGTCAGCTTGACGCCGACCTCTTCACGCAGCTGGCCGAGCGGGCCGCGGCCGCGGCGGTCGCCGATCCGACTACGGCAACACAGCAGTACACCTCGGCTCTTGCTCTGTGGCGCGGCCCAGCATTTGGGGACCTCGCAGACGTTGATGGCATTCGCCCCGAGTCGGTCCGGCTCGACGAGTTGCACCTATCGGTCGTCGAGTCGTGGGTCGACTGTCGCTTGGCTACGGGAGGAGACGCAGGACTTATCGGCGATCTCGAAGGCCTCATTGTCACTCATCCGCTTCGCGAACGCTTCGTTCGCCAACTGATGCTCGCTCTCTTCCGCAGTGGTCGACAGGCCGATGCACTGCGGCGCGCAAGCCAGTTCCGACGAATGCTTCGAGATGAGATGGGCTTAG
>JANOYI010000220.1:0-2206 GCA_031428795.1 Ilumatobacteraceae bacterium
GGCGCGGTCGTGCTCGGCCCACTCCGCCGAGGAGCCGATCGAGTGCACCAGATAGAAGGCCGCGTCGACCCCTGCCATGGCCTCGCTGAGGTCATCGCCGACATCGCCCTGCACGATCTCGACGGACTCGCGCCACGGCGCCGAAAGGACCTTTGCGGGGGTGCGAACCAGGCATCGCACTCGGTACCCACGCTCGATGAGCACATCCACCAGTCGGCCGCCGACGTACCCGCTGGCACCCGTCACGAGCACCAGCGAACCCGGCGCCACCTCATCATGCTCGATCACGTCGCCAACGACCCGCCGTAGATCTGCCAGGCCAGGATCGACTTCGCCGCCAGGCTCAGCACCAGGTAGGTCTTCTCGCCGTAGGCGTAGCTTCGCCAGCGGCCGATGCCCTTGTACTGCAGCCACTGGTTGAGGCCGAAGCTGAAGAAGAAGATCAACTCGGCCACCACGATGCCGTACACGAACCCGGGCACTTCGACGGCGCCGACGATGTTGATCCAAATCGCGATCCACGGGGTGATTCCGGCGACGGTGCCGAACCAGAAGGGCATCATCGTGGTGGTCTCGCGACCGGGCGGGTTCATGCGCTCCTGCAGCCAGCCGAACAGGATCATCGCCACGTTCGCGCCGGCGACGACGACAACGGTGGTGATGTCGGTGATGCCGCTGTAGAAGCCGATCAGCAGCACCATCAGGGTCGCGCTGAACGAGTACTCGATCCACCGGAACCGGTTGATACCGCGCTTCAGGTCGCGCTCGTAGGTGCCGCGAGCGAAGGTGGCAGTGGCGAAGTGGTCGAACGCGGCCAGCAGCAGGAACAACGCAATCGCCGGGCCGATCGGAACATCGAACAGTCCTTCCGGCGTCGTCAGTCGAGTGCCGGGAGGTCCTTGCGGGTACGTGGAGGTGACGGTGATTGCGAACTCGCTCGCCAGCACGAGCACCAGCACGGCCTGAGCACCGTGCAACACCGAGAGGCCCAAGTTCCACCGGCGCAGGCCGGCCAGACGCTCCGGCGTGACGCCGGACGCGACGGAACCGTCGGCAGGCCAAGAGGTAGCGGTGTCGGTCATGGAAGCTCCCGGATAGATTTAGCGCTAATGACTGTAACGACCGACACGTCCACTGCATTCCCGCTCGCCGGAGCCTCGGTGCTGCTCGTCGGGGCGACGGGTGGACTCGGCCAGGCGATCGGCGCTGAGGCAGCGCGCCGAGGCGCGCTCCTGACGTTGGTCGCGCGCAGCAACGCCACACTGAACCAGCTCGATCTCCCCGGCGCTCGAGTGGCGCTGGACCTACGCTCGCCCGAAGCCTGTGCTGCGGCAGTGCAGGCGACAACTGAGCAGCACGGTCGGCTCGACGTGGTGATAAATGCCGCCGGGGTAGTCGCCTTCGGCAACGTCGACGAACTGTCGATCGACACAATGGAGGAGCTGTTCCTCACCAACGCATTCCTGCCCATCATGCTCGCCCGGGCAGCACTCCCCCAGCTGCAGCCGGGCGGCGCAATCGTCAACATCTCCGGTGTGATCGCCGAGACCAACCTGCCCGGCATGGCGGCGTACGGGGCGTCGAAGGCGGCGGTGCGGGCGTTCGACCAAGCGCTCGCCCGTGAAGCACGTCGCCGCAACGTGCGAGTGCTCGATGCTCGACCACCGCACACCGAGACCGGGCTGGCCCAGCACCCGCTCGCCGGCACCGCTCCACGCATGCCGCAAGGACTCGCCCCGGCGCACGTCGCACGAGTCATCTGCGACGCCCTGGAAGCCGGCACGCCCGACCTACCCAGCACGGCCTTCGCCTAACTCCTGCGTCAAAACATCGGGATCGCTGGGGCGTTGGGTCGATCCGGGTCGTGGGCGGGATCGTCCGCTGGCAGAGTGCCTTCGAACCAGGGGTGGAGCTTCCAGTCGGGGACAGGCGGGTCGACTTCGTCGCGCGGCACAAACGGTGAAGGCGACACCTTCTGGTACTCGTGCACGTAGCGGCGACAGTTGGCGAAGATTGAGCGAGCGCGTACGCGCACCACAGCGATCGCGCCTTGGTACTCGTTCATCAGCGGATCATCGAGCTCGACGATTGCGTCGCCGCTGACTCGCAGGCGGCTGCCGCCTTCCATGTCGATGAACAACAGCCCCACCCGCGGGTTCACCAGCAGGTTGCCAAGAGTGCGAAACTGACCGTTGCCATCGAACAC
>JANOYI010000221.1:0-4179 GCA_031428795.1 Ilumatobacteraceae bacterium
GCTGGGTGGCACTCATGCTTGGGTGCCGACACTCGTCACGTCCGTGCGGCTGCGGTTCGGCGTCGGAACACGTGACCGCTTCGGCGGTCAACTCGAGAAGCCATGCGAGGCCGAGGCCGAGGCCAGGCGGTCTGCTCAAAGTGTTCGGTGAAGGCTCCGTCGATCATCACTCGTGAGGCGCCGCGCGCCGACAGGAAGGCGCCCCGTGCAGGAGGACCGGTGGGCAACATCACGCACTGATGGGGAGCATTCGCGTCGGTCTCGGCCGAGCGATGAGGGCTCCGGTCATGTAGCGCCGCTCACGGTCCGCCCAGCGCGGACAAGTCAGCGCCACTGCGGTTGACCTGAGCGGATGCCGAAGTCCTCATCGATCGTCGGGTCGACGGCGCACCGTGTGCGGCGGCGGCGGTAGTGGCCGGCTTCCGCTGTGATCCATGCCGTCGTGGTG
The DNA here is from genome assembly GCA_031428795.1 of Ilumatobacteraceae bacterium. GTDB lineage: Bacteria > Actinomycetota > Acidimicrobiia > Acidimicrobiales > Ilumatobacteraceae > UBA668. The sequence goes on from JANOYI010000221.1 coordinate 449, forward strand.
GTTCATGCCAGCGTCGGTCTGTCCTTCGTGGTTCATTCCGCCGTGATTCATTCCACGCATCATCAGGGCCATCATGGCGGTGCAGCCGACCGCGACGAAGATGAAGCTGGCGCCGACAACTCCTGTTGCGACCAGGACGATGGCGATCACCAGCATCGGGATGCAGCATGCGATCATCATCCAGCCGTGACGGCCGCCCTGTTGTTTCCGGGCTCCGGGGGGCGGAGGCTGGACGTGTTGAGGCGGGTGGTCGATCATGCCGAGCCGCGCAGTGACGCCGGCACGTGCCCGAGGCGTTGAAAGAGCGGGCAATGTCCGAGGGTGCCTGTGATCACGAGATCGAGTCCGGCGGCGATGAGGAGTACTTCGAGTCCGGCGGCGAGTGCCGAGCCGGCCGAAGCGAGGAGAACCACGGCGACGATGATGGCGGCGAGGCCGATCGCGATTCGGCCGCCGCGCTCGACGGGCGTGATGTTGACGGCAAATCTGCGTCGTCCAGAATCTGTGAGTCGGCTGGTCGCATCGCTGGCGGTCGTGCTCGTTCGATGCGGGACGAGAGTTGCGTTGGTGTTCATGACGGACTCCGCACCTCGGTGCAGTGTCCAGCGTGGTCGTCGGGCCGTGACGTTTCCTCAGCCTTGGCTCCGCCGCAGCAACCTGCACTTGCGGCGATCGTCAGGATCTGGGCTGTTTGAACAATTTCGTCGTGGTGATCAACGTTGTCGTGTGGTTCGTGGTTGCAGCAGCGGCCACCGTGTACAGCAGTCATGTTTCGCTCCTTTGTCAGCGAACAAAGTTCGCTCTGGTGTGCTCATCTTGAACACGGTCGTGGTGTGCGGCATCCGCGCCGGCTACGCATTTCAACTTCGGTGATCCCGTAGACGCTGGCAGTGTCGAATGCGTGGCTCGCAGAGATCGCCGTCGCAGTTCGAATTCCGCTTCACGAGTGCGATCCGGTCAGCAGTCGGTTAGCTGCCGATATCCCACGTCACGATAAGGGGCTCAGGGAGGCCGTCGATGCTGAGCGTGGCAACCCCTCCGGCGGGGCCGGCTGCACTGAAGCGAAGCTCGCCTTCACGGTGATGCCCGCCCGTACCATCACCTGACCATTCCTCCGTGGGCCACGGCGTATCGCCGACGACGAGGTGGGCTTCTCGGACCATGTCCTGGTCGAGTTCGACGTCGTGTGTGTCGAAGATGATCTTGAACAAGGCACCGTCGACATCGAGTTGACGCAATTGAAGCTTGACGGTGACCGAGCCAGCCTCGATGGTGCGATCGATGTCGGAGTTCGACGTTGGGCCGTCGTCGGAACTTGTCGCAGACGTGGGCGCTATGGGCAGTTTGATTCGTTTGAGCATCACGGCGTTCACAGCGACGATGATGCTGGAACCAGACATCGAGAGGGCAGCGATCTCGGGGCGCAGCACCAGTCCGAACGCCGGCTCGAACACGCCGGCGGCGATGGGGAGCGCGATGACGTTGTAGCCGACCGCCCATCCCAGGTTCTGGCGCATCTTACGCAACGTTCCACGGCCGATCTGGAGCGCGACCGGGACATCGAGAGGGTCGGATCGCATCAACACGAGATCGGCGGTCTCGATCGCGACGTCGGTGCCGGCACCGATCGCGATCCCGATGTCAGCTTGGGCGAGGGCGGGGGCGTCGTTGACGCCGTCGCCGACCATGGCGACCTTGCGACCCTGTGCTTGCAGCTCGGCGATCTTGGCCGATTTGTCGCCTGGCAAAACTTCGGCGATCACGGTGTCGACGCCGAGGATCCCGGCGATCCGCTTGGCCGTGGCCTCATTGTCACCGGTGAGCATCACCACTTCGATGTCGAGCGCTCGCAGCGCAGCGACCGCCGCCGCCGCCGTTTCACGTGGCGCGTCGGCCATCGCAATCAGTCCGACGGCTCGCCCGTCGACTGCCACAACGACCGCAGTGCGGCCGTTCTCGGCGAGTTGCTGACGGCGATCAGCGAGCGAGCCGAGGTCGATCTTCTCGCGTTCCATCAGCCGACGATTGCCAACCGCGACCCGTCGTCCATCGACCGTCGCGATCGCGCCGTGGCCGGGGACGCTGTCGAAGTCCTCGGCACGCATTGCCGCTGCGCCTCGGGCTTCGGCGGCGAGCACGACCGCCCGGGCGAGGGGGTGCTCGGATTCGCGTTCCACTGCTGCGACGAGCGCAAGCATCTCGCCTTCGTCGATACCGTCGGCGACAATATCGGTGACCTCCGGTTCACCTTTGGTCAGCGTGCCCGTCTTGTCCATCACGACCATGTCGACCCGTGCAGCCGTCTCGAGTGCCATTGCATTCTTGAACAACACTCCCCGCTGCGCGCCCAGGCCGGTACCGACCATGATCGCCGTCGGGGTCGCCAAGCCCAACGCATCGGGGCAGGTGATGACAACCACAGTGATCGCGAACAGCATCGCTTCTCCGACCGAACGGTCGGCCAGCAGATGGGCGCGTTGGGGGCGCTACAGCTGATGCCCCATGGTGGCCCGGACAAGGCTCAGCATCATCGGTGCCGGCTACGGAACCTGGCTTCGGGTCGCCCGCACCGCAGAGACACCGAGTTACTACTACAGTGTGTAGGTGCTGCCACCGACGACGACGCAGGATTTTGAAGGTGGTGCTGCTGGCTGGCCACTCAAGGTTCAGACGCTGCTCGAGGCGGTGCTGGTGTTGTCCGGCGAGCACGAGTTGGACACGGTGCTTCGGCGAATCGTGGCGGGCGCAGCCACGATCGCCGAAGCGAAGTACGCCGCACTTGGGATCTACAACGAGGCCGGCGCGATCGAGTCATTCATCCACCACGGAATGGACGATGACACAGCGGCCCGCATCGGGAGACTTCCCGACGGACATGGCCTACTTGGTGAGGTGATCGTCGCCAGCGGACCGATTCGGCTCGCAGACCTCAGCGCAGACCCCCGGTCGGGTGGGTTCCCTCCAAATCATCCGCCGATGCGGACGTTCCTCGGGGTTCCGGTCGGCAGGGGTGGTCGACGGTACGGCAACTTGTACCTGACCGAGAAGAGCGACGGCGGGCCTTTCGCCGATCAAGACGAGGCCCTCGTGGTTGCTTTCGCCGCGTTTGCGGTGGGAGCGATCGAGAGCGCTCAACTCGTGCAGGCAGAGCGCGCCCGCGCCGATGCTGTCGCCGACCTCGCGACCGCGACGGAGCGGGTGGCGTTCAAGCGCGAGATGTTGGGCGAGATCCTCAACGCGCAGGAGGCGGAACGAGCCCGTGTGTCACGCGATCTCCACGACGACGTCGGGCAGGCCCTGACCTCGGTGTTGCTCGGCCTCCGGCTCGTCGAATCTGCGCTGGCCAGTGACGAGGTCGCGCTCGACGATGCCCGAAGACGTACCGATGATGTTCGAGCGCTCGTCGCCGACGCGCTGCGCCGGACGCGCAAACTGGCGTTCGATCTTCGGCCGACCATCCTTGACGACGTCGGACTGGTCCCGGCGTTGGAACGTTTGGCCCAGGACATGACCGCCCGCGGAGATGCAACCGTCTCGTTCGCCGCGCACGGTTTCGGGGAAGACAGGCTCCCGCCCGAGATCGAGACGGTCGTCTACCGTGTCGTCCAGGAAGCGTTGACCAACATCACCCGCCACGCCGGTGCTGCTACGGCCAGCATCACGGTGATCGTCGCCGAAGGACGAGTGCGAGCTCTGGTCGAGGACGACGGTGTCGGCTTTGAGACCGACGC
>JANOYI010000222.1:0-18080 GCA_031428795.1 Ilumatobacteraceae bacterium
AGCCAGGGCAAGGACCGGCCGGTGGTGCTCATCGGCCGCCGCGGCTTGACGTTGATCGGTGTGCCGCTGACCTCGAAGCCGCACGACAACGAACCGCAGGTTCCGGTTGGCACCGGGTCGTGGGACCGTGAGGGGCGGCCGAGTTACGCCAAGTTGGAGCGGCTACTGGAGATCGACCCGGGCAAGGTACGGCGAGAAGGGGCGATCCTGTCGCGAGCTCATTTCGACGACGTGATCGCCGGCGTCAAACGCGAAGAATCGCGCTGAATGCCACGCGAATACCACTGTTAGTGAACGAATCCCACGGTTGCAGTTCATAGGTCGTTTGACTCATTTCGTTTCCAGCCCCTTTTCGTGGCGCGTCTTGAGGAATAGCGTATGAATCCATGAAGCGAGTGATCCAACAGCGTGCGCGATGGGCGATGGGAGCGGTAGTGCTCGCCGCGTCGCTGTTGGCATCCTCGTCGGCGGCCCACGCGGCCCCGGGTGAGGCGTACGTCATCTCCGATGTGCAGTGCGACACCAACCACAACGGCGTGCTCGACCTGACACTGGTCAACGACCAAGCCTCCCAGGGAGCGGTCTTCGTGGTGTCCACCCCATCCTCGGATACCTCCTCAGCTATCGCTGTCGCCGCCGCCTCGGTGTCGGCCATCACGTTCACCGATCTTGCCGACGGGGCTCTCACCGTGCCCGTCTCGGTCGACGGTGTCGATGCCGGCGTTGCGGTCCGGGTTGCGTGCGACGCACCGGAAGTTGCAGTCATGGGTGCGCCAGTCCGCCAGCAGTCAGCGGCGCCCCCGTCGCTGCCTGCGACGGGCAGGTTTTCCGCAGGTGGGCTGGTCATCGGTAGCGCACTGGTCGCTGCCGGTATTGCGGCATCGCTCGCTGCCCGCCGCCGTTACTCCTGAGCATCGCTGCCCCCAAACTCGTAACCTGCTCGGCGTGAAGCTCATCAGAATCGGTGTTTTGGGTTGCGGCAACGTCGGCGCCCCGCTCGTGTCGCTCATCACGCAGCAGCAGGCTGCCATCGAGGCCCGCACCGGCGTGCGGCTGGAGGTCGTGTCGGTCGCCGTGCGCAACCTCAGCAAGGAGCGCGATATCGCGCTTCCGGAGGGCATGCTCACCCGCGACGCAATGGCCGTGGTCAACGACCCGTCCATCGACGTCATCGTTGAGTTGATCGGCGGTATCGAGCCGGCGCGCGAGTTCATCACCACTGCGCTGCGCAATGGGAAGCCGGTCGTGACCGGCAACAAGGAACTGCTCGCCAACGTCGGCACGGAATTGTTCGCGGTTGCCGACGAAGCGGGCGTCGATCTGCTGTTCGAAGCTGCGGTCGCGGGCGGTATCCCCATCGTGCGCGCGCTGCGCGAAAGCCTGCGCGGCGAGCCCATCAAGCGGGTGATGGGCATCATCAACGGCACCACCAACTTCATTCTCACCAAGATGACCGAGGAGGGCGCTGACTACTCGGTGGCGCTCGCCGAAGCACAGGCGCTCGGTTTCGCGGAGCGCGACCCAACGGCCGACGTCGAGGGCTACGACGCTGGCGCCAAGGCGGCCATCATTGCCACCATCGCGTTCGGCGCGAAAGTGGTGGCCGGCGACGTGTACCACGAGGGCATCAGCGGCATCACCGCCGCCGACATTGCGATGGCAAAGCGGCTGGGGTACGTCGTCAAGCTGCTCGGCATCGCCGAGGCCGACGAGAGCGGCGCGATTGGCGTGCGCGTGCACCCAACGATGGTGCCGCTCACGCATCCGTTGGCCAGCGTTCGCGAGAGCTACAACGCCGTGTTCGTGGAGGGCGCTGCCGTTGGCTCGCTGATGTTCTACGGCCGCGGTGCAGGTGGTTCACCTACCGCCAGTGCGGTGCTGGGCGACATCATCGATGCTGCCGTCAACCTCACCAACGGCACGCACGGCGCGCTCGGTACGTTCGGACGGGCTGCCATCTTGCCCATCGACGAGACGTCCGCCGAGTACTTGCTCAGCCTCGATGTCGCCGACAAGCCAGGCGTGCTACACGCCGTCACCGGCGTGTTCGCCCGCCATGACGTCAGCATTCGTGCGGCCGAGCAGGAAGGTAATGGGCCCGACGCCCGCCTCGTGTTCATCACCCACACTGCCCGGGAGTCGGCGGTGCAGGCGACCGTGCGCGAGCTGCGCGACCTGGACGTTGTGCGCAACATTGGCGGCCTGCTGCGCGTGATCGGCGGCTGACGTGTCGGTCCGTTACGTATCGACGCGAGGTGCCGCGCCAGAGCTCAGCTTCACCGAGGCGCTCTTGGCCGGGCTGGCCACCGACGGCGGGCTCTACGTGCCCGCCGAATGGCCCACGCTCCCGCCGCTGGTGCCAGGTGCCACCTACGCCCAGCGGGCTGCGCAGATCATCCAACTGTTCGTCGGCGACGACCTTCCCACCGCCACGGTCCAGCGCTTGTGTGACGAGGCCTACGCCACGTTCGCCCATCCGGCGGTGGTGCCGCTGGTGCAGATCGGCGACCAGCACTTCGTGCAAGAGCTCTTCCACGGCCCCACGCTCGCGTTCAAGGACGTGGCGCTGCAGTTGGTCGGCCGACTGTTCGACGAGGTGCTGCGAGCACGCGGTCAGCGGGTCACCATCGTGGGCGCCACCAGCGGAGACACTGGCTCGGCCGCCATCGACGGCGTGAAGGACTGCGCCAACCTCGACATCGTCATTCTCTACCCGCACGGTCGCACCAGTGATGTGCAGCGCAAGCAGATGACCACTGTCCAGTCGCCCAACGTAAGAGTGGTGGCCGTGGAGGGCACGTTCGACGACTGCCAGGACATGGTCAAAGCGATGTTCAACGACGCCGAGTTCCGCGGGCGGATGCAACTGAGCGCCGTCAACAGCATCAACTGGGCGCGGGTGATGGCTCAGATCGTGTACTACGTCACTGCCACCGACGTCCTGGCCGGGCCCGTGAACTTCTGTGTGCCCAGCGGAAACTTCGGCAACGTGTTCAGTGGCTGGATCGCCCGACGCATGGGCGCACCGATCGACCAGCTCGTGGTGGCCGCGAACGCAAACGACATCCTCGAGCGGTTCGTCAATCACAACGACATGAGTGCCGCGCCGGTGGTGCCTTCGCTCAGCCCCAGCATGGACATTCAGGTGTCATCGAACTTCGAGCGCCTGCTGTTTGAGATGAACGGTCGCGACGGCGGTATGACAGCCGAGCAGCTGCAGCGGTTCCGTAGCAGCGGTCACCTGTCCATCGAAGCCGATCAACGCGCCGAATTCATCGAAGGCAAGTTGCAGGCAGCCCGATTGGATGACGACGAGACACTCGCCGTCATCGCCAGTACTTACGCCGATGTGGAGATGCTGCTCGACCCGCACACCGCCGTTGGCGTCGGCGCCGTCGCCAAACTCCGCGCCGCTGGCACGCTGCACGGCACCACCGTCACGCTCGCCACCGCGCACCCCGCCAAGTTTCCCGATGCCGTCGAGCGCGCAACCGGCGTGCGTCCGCCGCTGCCGCCACACCTCGCCGACCTGTTCGAACTGCCGGAGCACTTCACCGTGCTCCCCAACGACCTCGCTGCGATCAAAAATTTCGTAGCCACCGCCTTCGACTGACCGCACCGTCCCAACTGGGCCTTCCCAGAACCGTACGTATCCATCTGGGACGTCCCAGTTGAGGGTTGGCTCGCTCCGCGACCCGCTAGCGGGGGACTTGTGTGCCGGTGTAGCCGCATGAATGGCGACAGTGGACGTTGTGCAGAGGCGTCGTCTATCGCTACAGTGCAGCCCGTTCGGGTTCCCGAACAGCCCAGCTGCAACCGGTTCTCCTGCCTTTGTGTGGAGGCGAACTGACGGCGCAGGGTGTCTCGCATCTCCTGGTGGTGGGGCCACCGGCAATTTCAGCGCTTCGTGCTGAATGTCGACAGGGCCTTGTCTCCTCCCAGAAAGCAGGTGGCCTGTGGCCGCGGAAGCACTCGAGCAATCCATGCTCGAATCAAAGGACAAGGACCAACTCCTTGCCATCGCCCAAGCATTGGGCATCAAGACCACCGCTCGCGCTGCGAAAGCGACGTTGATCGGCAAGATCCTCGAGACCACTGGTGTCGGCCAGGCAACTGCCGCCACTGCCGATGAGCCTGCGCCGGAGCCGACTGCGCCTGCGGCACCCGCTGCCGCAGCAGTCACCAGCAGCTCACCGCGCAACGGCCCAAGCAACGGCAACGGCCCAAGCAGCGTCTCGGTCCCGGACGATTCCGCTGATGACTCAGCTGATGACGACGGCGATGAGGATGGTGACGATGGTGATGGCCAGGGCGAGGGTGACGGCGAGAGCCGCAACGCTCGGCGTCGGCGTCGGCGTCGCAACAAGAGCCGTGCCGGCGAAGGCGCGCCCGCAAACGGTGCCCAACCAGGCGACCGGCAACCGGGGGAACGTCAGCCCGACGCTGCCCAGGAGCCGCGCGAGCGCAACGACCGCCCTGAGCGCAACGATCGCAGCCCTCGGTCCGAGCGCAGCGAAGGGAGCGACCAGTTCAGTCTTGAGCCGGTGCAGGTTTCCGGTTACCTCGACCTGCGCGACGAGGGCTACGGCTTCCTTCGCGTCAACGGCTACCTGGCGTCACGCGACGACGCGTACATCCCGGTCAAGCTGACCCGCCAGTACGGCCTGCGCAAGGGCGACCATGTCACCGGGCTCAGCCGTCCAGCGGGCCGCAATGAGAAGAACCCGGCGCTGCTGGAGATTCACACGATCAACGGCAACGACCCCGATTTGGCCAAGAACCGTCGCAAGTTCGAGGACCTCACCGCCTTGTTCCCCGACAAGAAGCTGGTGCTCTCCACCGCCAACGATCCGCACAACATGACCGTGCGCATCATCGACCTGGTGTCGCCAATCGGCAAGGGTCAGCGCGGCATCATTGTTTCGCCGCCCAAGGCTGGCAAGACCACGGTGATGAAGGAGATCGCCACCGCGATCGAGCGTCACAACCCTGAGGTCAAACTGATCGTGTTGCTCATCGACGAACGTCCCGAGGAAGTCACCGACATGCGCCGCACCGTCAAGGGTGAGGTCATCTCGAGCACCTTTGATCGGCCGAGCGAAGAGCACACGCATGTTGCCGAGCTCGCCCTCGAGAAGGCCAAGCGCCTGGTCGAGGAAGGCCACGACGTGGTCATCATCCTCGATGGCATCACTCGCCTCAGCCGTGCGTACAACCTGGCTGCACCGCCCAGCGGTCGCATCCTTTCCGGTGGCATCGACGCCGGCGCGCTGTACCCGCCGAAGCGCTTTTTCGGTGCCGCCCGCAACTGCGAGGAGGGCGGCTCGCTCACCATCCTCGCCACTGCGCTGGTGGAGACCAACAGCCGCATGGACGAAGCGATCTTCGAGGAGTTCAAGGGCACCGGCAACATGGAGCTGCGCCTCGACCGCCGCCTGGCCGAGCGCCGTATCTACCCGGCCATCGACGTCGATGCATCCAGTACCCGCCACGAGGAGCTGCTGTTTGATCGCAAGCAGCTGCAGCAGGTATGGAAGCTGCGTCGGGTTCTCAGCGGCTTGGCCGACGGTGGCAACTCTGCGCCCGGCCTGGAGCTGCTGATGGACCGTCTCAAGACGTTCAAGACCAACGACGAGTTCCTCAACGAGATCTCGAAGCAGCCCACCCTCTAACCAGCAGCTCGTCTAACGACCAGAGTGCCTCGTCACTTCGGCCGCTACACTCAGCCGCCTACTTCTTTCGGAGAATGCCATGAAGACCGAGATCCATCCCAAGTACACAGATGTCGCCGTTCGTTGCTCGTGCGGTAATGCGTTCACCACGCGGTCCACGCGTGGTACCGACCTGACGCTTGAACTCTGCAACGAGTGCCACCCGTTTTTCACCGGCAAGCAGAAGCTGGTCGATACCGGTGGCCGCGTCGAGCGCTTCAACAAGCGCTACGGCGAGCGCAAGGGCAAGTGATCTTTTAACGCCACGACTGCGCTCCGGCGCCTCGTGTTGCTCATCTGCATCGAATCTGTTCACTGCCCGGCCCTGGTGGCCGGGCAGTGGTCGTTTTGACGGATTCCTGAGCCGGGAATGTCGAAAGTGTTACGGTTCCAGCGTAACGTAGTGCTTCAGTCGCTCTACGTGGCGGGCGATGACCATCAGAAGAGTTGAGCGGATTTCGATCCGTGCATCGTGAGGGAGTCGTCGACGTGGATTCAGTGCAGCTGGCGCATCTGTTGCGCCGTACGGAGTACGTGGCCCGCCCCAACCGGATGACCGAGCTGGCCGCGGCGACGCGCAGCGAGGCCATCGACAACATTTTGAACGTGACGACACCCGTTGCGATCCCTGCGTACGTCGATCACGACATCGACGGCGAGGGCTACAACCAATGGGTCTTCGCAGTGCAATGGTGGACCGACCGGATGGTGGATTCACCCAAACCGATGCAGGAACGGATGGGGTTCTTCTGGCACGGCCACTTCTGCAGCGGGTGGGACAAGGTCAACAGTGCGCGGGCGATGATGGAGCAAAACGCACTGTTCCGCGACTCGGCATTCGGCAACTTCCGCACGATGACCCACACGATGTCGGTGCAGCCGGCGATGCTGTTCTACCTCGACAATCTCGACAACGTGAAGACCTCGCCAAACCAGAACTTCGCCCGCGAACTCATGGAGTTGTTCACGATCGGGGTGGTCGACCAGAACGGCCAACCGACGTACACCGAGAACGACGTGTCGGCCGCCGCTGCGGCCTGGACTGGGCATGGCATCGACTGGGACACGTATCTGTACAAGTTCTGGACCGGCGACCACGACTACGGGACGAAGACGTTCATGGGGCAAAGCCGTGCCTGGAACGGGCCCGACATCATCAACTACCTCCTCCAGGAGAACGTCGCCAAGAAAATGGTCGCGTGTAAGTTCCTCAGTAGGAAGCTGTGGGAACACTTTGCCTACGAAGCGCCCTCGCAGACCATCATCGACGCTCTTGCGCAAGTCCTGTTCGACAACGACTTCGCGATCAAGCCGTGGGTCAAGGCGATGCTGATGCGCGACGAGTTCTACGCCGTCGCCGCCACCCAGGGGCTGGTGCGCAGCCCACTGGAGTTCATCGTCAACCTGATGTACTTCACTGGGTATCGCGGCGCGGAAATGAACCCGCAGTGGTACCTGGAAGGAATGGGCCAGGTCCCGTTCAATCCTCCCAACGTCGCTGGCTGGAAGACCAACAGCTACTGGGTGAACACAAGCGTGTTCGGATCTCGAGCGGACTTCGCTCGCAACGCCACGTGGAAGTTGCGCCAAAACGATGCGAACAGGGTCGGCCTTGGCCGCACGCCGACCCAGGCGGTGGACTTCGTGGCCGGCATGTTCGGTCTCAACACCAACGGGCTGAGTCTCAGCACCGTGACCCGCAACGCAATGGTGAACTTCGTGACTGCATCGCGCACCCAGGAGTCGGCAGGCAGTTGGTGGGAGAACACCAACCTGCTCACGATGATGATGATGACCCCCGAATTCCACGTGGCCTGAAGGACGACGACCAATGCTCGACCCAGATATCTCCACCGCCGACGCCCTTCGCCTGCTGACCATTCCCGCCGTCGACCGCCCCGACGACCCATTGGGTATGGACCGTCGTCGTTTCCTCCAGATGCTGGGCTGGGGTGTGGGTGCTGGCGCTCTGATGGGTGGCCTCGGCGAGACCATCGGCGCCGACTGGCTTCCAGGTCGTCTCCGCGAGGCGTTCGCCACCACTCCCGTTGGTCCGAACGAAGGCATTCTGGTGTTGCTCGGCCAGTTCGGCGGGACCGACGGGCTGAACGTCGTCGTGCCGTATGCGAACGGCCTGTACTACCAGCAGCACGGCGACATTGCGATTCCCGCCAACCAGGCGCTGCACCTCAACTCTCAGGTGGGCCTGCACCCCAACCTGCCGTACCTCAAGTCGCTCTACGACGCCGGCCAGGTCGCCGTCATGCAGGGCGTCGGCTACCCCAACCCGGACCTCAGTCACTTCACGTCGATGGCACTGTGGATGTACGGCAGGGCGGGCAACGGCGTGCCCAATAGCGGTTGGGTTGGGCGCTGGCTCGACGGACTCAACGGCGACGACCCCTTCCGCGCTGCCACTGTTGGCCAGGGGCTGCCGCTGCACCTCATCGGGGTCAACAAGCGCGGCATCGCGATTCCGCAATGGGGCATCGGCTTCGGCGGCGACCCCGACGACCACCAACATCGCCAACAGCAGTGGATGTATTCGGGAATGCGCAACTTCGCAAGTGCGTCCGCAGGTCGCGGACAGTGGCATGACTCGATTGCGACGACGGTGAAGGGCGTCATCGATGTCGGCCAGCAGGTTGCGCCGGTGTTCGTCGAGGACCTTCCGGAGAACAATCTGGCCAAGAAGATGACGGTCGCAGCTCGCCTGATCAATGCCAACCTCGGAATGCGTGTGATCGACACCGGCCAGGATGGATACGACAATCACTCCAGCCAGCCGCAGGAAATGGGCCAGCTGCTCACCGACTTCGACAACGCGCTCCAGTTGTTCTTTGCAACACTGCTGCCGGAGTACCGGTCGCGCGTCACGATCATGACGTACAGCGAGTTCGGTCGCACCAGCTGGTCGAACGACTCCAGCGGCACCGACCACGGCACGGCCAACAACCAGTTCGTCATCGGTCCGTCAGTTCGTGGTGGTCTGTACGGCGCGCAGCCCAGCCTCGTCGGTCTGAGGCAGTGGGACCGCATGCCGTTCAACGTCGACTTCCGCTCGCTGTACGCAACGGTGCTCGACCGTTGGCTTGGCGGTGGCGCGAGCACGGTGCTGGGCGCCAACTACGAACAGTTCGACGTGTTCCGCTACCCGCCAGGGTTCGTCCCCGTTGTCACGTTTCCACCACCAGGCACAAGCACGGGTTTCGTGCCGTTGAGCCCTGTTCGAATTCTCGACACTCGCGGTCCCCTCGGCGGTCACAATCGGCCGTTCGCAGCCGGCGAGTCGTGGAGCCTTCCCGTCCGTGGGCTCAACGGCGTGCCTGCCGACGCCGCGGCAGTGGTGGTCAACCTCACCGGTGCCGGCGCAACCGCCGACACCTTCCTGACGGCCTGGCGTTCCGGCGAAGGGATGCCCGCCACCTCGAATGTCAACGTGGTGGCCAACGGAGCGGTACCGAACCTGGCCGTGATCGGCGTCGGAGCAAACGGAGCAATCAGCGTGTTCAACAGCGCGGGTGCTTCCCACGTACTGGTCGACCTGGTCGGGTATTTCCGTGATGGCACCGCCGATACGACAGCTCTCGTTTCCCTGGTGCCTGAGCGCCTGCTGGACACTCGTAACGGGACGGGTGGACGCCTCGGTGCGTTCGAAGCTGCCACCGAGTTCGACCTGCAGGTGACTGGCCGCGGTGGCGTTCCGGCGGGCTGCTCAGCAGCAGTGCTGAACGTGACCATCGCCGGACCAACCGGTGACACGTACCTCACAGTGTGGCCAAACGGCGAAGGGCAGCCGACGACCTCGTCGCTCAACGCAGGAGCCGGGCAGACCTGCGCCAATCTCGTGATCTCCAAGTTGGGCGCCGACGGCAAAGTGCGGATTCGCAACGAGCGAGGCACCGCACATGTGCTCGTCGACGTCGCCGGCTACTTCGTGTCGGGTACCGGCGGCCGCTACATCCCGTTGGCACCGCGGCGCATCATCGACACCCGTAACGGCATCGGTGTTGCGAGGGCTCGTGTCGGCAGCACCCCTCTCTCGGTGTTGATTGCCGGAGCCAACGGACTGCCGGCCAGCGGCATCGCCGCCGTTCAGGTGAATCTGACCGCCGTCGCGCCGTCGCAAGACACATTTCTCACGGTGTATCCCAGCGGCACAGGTGTGCCGAACGCCTCGAACCTCAACCTGAGGGCTGGTGGCGTTCGTGCGAACAGCGTGATCGCTCGGGTCGGGCCAGATGGCCGAATCATGGTGGCGTGCGGGCAGGGCAACACGGAAGTGTTGGTCGACGTCGTCGGCTACTTCACCGCCTAGTCGCGGCCGTATCGTGTCGGCGATGAATCAGCCGACCCGCCGCTCGCAACTCAATGCCATCAAGCTGCGCGCCTTGGTTCGCGACCACCTTGCGCTCGACGACAGCTCGGTCCCGGTCGCCTCCGACGAGTTCGGCGCAGGCGCTGCACTGCTGCACGGCGACGCCGCGTGGGTGCTACTCGATGAGCGCCCCGAGCGTGGCCTCGGTGCTGCGCTTGCCTGGGCGCTGCGCCGGGACGCAGCCGCGTTGCACGTCGTGGCGGACCAGGGCACCGGCACTCTCGCTCGACGCGCGCAAGGTTTCGGCTACCCCATCAGCGTCTGGTTCGTGGAGGGCAGAACGCTGCTGCCCGCTGTTGCCGAGCCGCTACCTCTGGCTCCACAGGTTTCCGCCGAGCACGAGATATGGATGGACGTCATCGCCGAAGGTGGCGCCCTGCCGATCATCGAGCATGGGGTGCTCGCGGGGGAGGTACAAGGCTTGGAGGTGTGCCGCGTGGTGACCGATGCGTACACCGACGAGGTCCGTCTGGAGGTGGGCGTCGGCGTGCACGATCGGGAAGCGTTCCAAATGCTGCACGGCAATCGCCCGACCGCCGAGGCACTTGCCGATGTGGTGAGTTCGGTCAGCACCCATCGCCAGCTCGGCGCCCCACGTCACCCGCTCAACATGCTCGCTCAGGAGCGCGCGCTACGCACTCGGCTCGTTGCCGAACCGCAGCTGATCGGAGCCGCCGCCGTCGTGGCAATGCCGCCGCCCCTGCCGCGTCCAAACCTGAAGGACCCGCTCCCGTGTGTCGCGGTCGCCGCCATCGCCGACCGTTCGGTCGCTGTCGTGTGCTCCAGCGGTGTGGACCTCGACCTGATTCCGTACGCGCTGGACGCGCGAGCCGCACTCGGCCTGGACGAATGCGTGGTGGTGCTGCCCGTTCGCGACGCCCTCGACGTGCAGCGCCGCATCGCCGCGCTGGCGTCTCCGCCGCTCACCGTCGTCACCGTCGACTGACGCCGTAACCTCTGTGACCGGTGTTTGATCGACTGAAGTCCGTGGAAGATGAGTTCGTCTCGCTGGAGGCGAGCTTGTCCGACCCCGACATCGTCAACGACCAGGCCAAGATGCGGTTGGTCACTCGCCGCTACAAAGACCTCACGCCTGTGGTCGATTGCGTGCGCCGCTACCACGCACGCAGCGCCGATGCGCAGGCTGCCCGAGAGCTGCTGACTGTTGCCACCGACGACGAGCGGCAGTTGCTGAAGGACGAGCTGGCCGAGACGGAAGGCGAGCTGACCGAACTCGAAGAAGAGTTGCGGCTGCTGATGCTGCCGAAAGACCCCAACGACGGCCGCGCTGTCATCATGGAGATTCGTGGTGCCGAGGGCGGCGAAGAGGCCAATCTCTTTGCTCGCGATCTGTACGACATGTACCGGGCCCTCGCCGCCGCCAAAGGGTGGTCGGTGGAGGTGCTGGACCACGACGACAGCGACCTTGGTGGTGTCAACCAGGTCACGATGATGATCAACGGCGACACTGCGTGGAGCCGGCTCAAGTTCGAGGGCGGCACACACCGCGTGCAGCGGGTGCCGATCACCGAAAGCCAAGGTCGCATCCATACTTCGTCGGCGACGGTGCTGGTGCTTCCCGAGGCGGAGGAAGTCGAGGTGCAGATCGATGACAAGGATCTCACCGTCGACGTGTACCGCAGTAGCGGCGCGGGTGGGCAAAGCGTCAACACCACCGACTCGGCCGTGCGTATCACGCACAAGCCCACCGGTGTCATGGTGACCATGCAGGACGAGCGCAGCCAGATCCAGAACCGTGCGCGTGCGATGGTGGTCCTTCGTGCCCGCCTGTTGAAGCTGGCGCAGGACGAGCAGCAGGTGGCGGCTTCCGCCGAGCGTCGGTTGCAGGTGGGCGGCGGTGGTCGCGGCGAGAAGATTCGCACCTACAACTTCAAAGAGAACCGGCTCACCGATCACCGCATCGGCTTCACCATTTACCGCTTGCAGGACGTCTTGGCGGGCGACCTCGACGAGACGGTCGACGCGTTGACAGCCGAGGAACGAGCCCGTCAACTGTCCGGCGAGGACTGACGGGTCGTGGGTAGTCGTCGTGAGTAGTCGTCGTGAGTGAGTCCGGCACCGTTTCGTGGCGTCGGCTGTGGGATGAAACGGCAGGCTTGACCGGCAGAACGCAAGCCAGATGGCTGTGCGAGGAGGCCAGCGGCGCGTTCGGTGCCGAGTTTCTCGAGGTGCTCGACGCAGCGGTGACCGAGCGTTCGATGGCGCATCTCGACGCGATGCTGGCGCGCTGGCGTGCGGGCGAGCCCCTGCAGTACGTGCTGGGCCACTGGTCGTTCCGACACCTCGATCTGCTGGTTGACAAACGTGTCTTGATTCCTCGGCCCGAGACCGAACAGGTCGCCCAGGCTGCTCTCGACCTGGTGCGCTCCGCCGCAGTCGACTGGCCCGAGCGGCCGATTCCTGTAGCCGACCTGGGAACGGGAAGCGGCGCGCTGGGTCTCTCGCTGGCGTTCGAGTTGCCACGTGGCCTGGTTGCGGTGTGGCTGACGGATGTGTCCGGCGATGCGCTAGATGTCGCCCGCGCCAACACCGCTGGGTTGGGGATGGCGGGTGCCTCGGTGCAGTTCGGCCAGGGGGAGTGGTTCGAGGCCTTGCCCACGACTCTGCAGGGCAACTTGGGCCTAGTTGTCTCCAACCCGCCGTACATCGCGCATGGCGACCCAGCGGTGGAACAATCGGTTTGCGAGTGGGAGCCGGCGATGGCGTTGTACTCCGACGACGGGGGCTTGGCGGACGTGCGCTCGATCGCCGAGGGCGCAGCGGAGTGGCTACGTCCGGGCGGCTGGCTGGTGCTGGAGATCGGCACCGGGCAGGGTGCCGCCGTTGCAGCCCTGCTGGCTGGAGTGGGTTTCGTCGACGTGGAGATTCGGCCCGACCTGGCTGGGCACGATCGAATCGGAATCGCGCGCAAAAAGTGACCGCCCGCCGCACATCAATCGAAGCGGGCCGCGATCTGGCCCAAGAGCGACTCCTCGTCGGCGTCGACCGGATGGTCGGCGCCGGCGACGTCGCGTGCGGCGCTGAACAGCGCAGAGCGCAACACGGTGCTGGCGACCCGCCTGTCGATGTCGTCAAGCAACGCCTCCACCTTGTGATCGGCCAGCGCCGCCCGAACTCGTGCCGACGCCGGGCCGATGTACTGGTCGAAGGAGAACGTGTCGGTCTCCCATCCCGAGTCGTCGCTGATGTTGCGGATCTCGTCCACTTCGTCTGTGGAAATGTGGCGGTCGGCCATCATCACCAAGAGCAGCAACTCGATGGCTGCCTCATGCTCGAGGTCGGCGGTGGCGTGCACCGAAACATGGGTGTAGAGATCCTTGAGACGCTTGTTCATGGTGAGGGCAACCTAGTGCGTGAGGCCAAGCGAGCGCTGCAGAAAGTCCAGCTGGTGCAGCAGCAGGTTCTCCGCCACCACCTCCTGAGGCGTCATGTGGGTCACGCCCACCAGCGGCAGAACCTCGTGGGGCTTGCCGGCGGCCAGCAGCGCACTGGAGAGCTGCAACGTGTGGGCAGCGACGACGTTGTCGTCCGCCAGGCCGTGGACCAGCAGGAGCGGCCGGGTCAACTGGTCGGCCAGCGGTAGCAGAGAGCTCGCGGCGTAGGCGGTGGAGTCGACACTCGGGTCGCCCAGGTAGCGCTCGGTGTAGTGCGTGTCGTACAGCCGCCACTCGGTCACGGGTGCGCCAGCGATGGCAGCGTGAAAGACGTCGGGACGGCGCAGCACTGCCAGTGCGGCCAGGTAGCCGCCGAAGCTCCAGCCGCGAATGGCGACCTTGGTGAGGTCCAGTGGATAGTCGACTGCGGCTGCCTGTAGTGCAGCAACCTGATCCTCGAGCGGGAGGGTGGCCAGGTCGCGATGAACCGATCGCTCCCATTCGCTGCCCCGGCCGGGTGTACCGCGACCGTCGCTGACGACGACGGCGAAGCCTTGGTCGGCAAACCACTGCGAGGTGAGGTATGCGTTGTGCGCGTGCAGGACCCGTTGCGCGTGTGGGCCACCGTACGGGTCGAGTAGCACCGGCAGCAGTGGGCCGCCATCGCCCGCCGCACGGCCGGCGGGCAGCAGCACCGCGGTGGCCAACGAGTGCTCGCCGTAGTGATGCACGGTGACGTTGGGCGTCACGAGCGGCTGTTGTGTGATCGACGCGATTGTCGTACCGTCGAGCACCCGAGTGACCGCTCCCGGCTCGTCGAGCACGGCGCTACGCACCACCACAGTGGGGCCGCCGACGATCGCGCTATGAACGCCCGGCTCGTCGGTGAGCGCAATCAAGGTGCCATCGCTACGCCAACGCCACACGTGCTGCACGGTGGCATCGTCCACCGGGTTGGCAAGGAAGTGCACTTCGTCGTCGTGGGCGTTGACAACCGCTCTCACCTGCATGTCGGTGGGCGTCACGGGGGCGCCGTCCACCATCAGGCGGCGCACGCCGTCACGGTCGGCCGTCATCACCAGCGCGCTATCGCTCAGTTGCGGGTTCAGTAGCGCCGGTGTGCCTGGCACCAGTTCAACCCACGCGATGTCGCCGTCGGCGAACAGCGGCTCGGTGCTGCCGCTGCGGGCATCGGCCTTCAGGACCATCAGCGAGCGTTGGTCGCGTGACTGAACAGTCAGTAGCAAGTGTTGGGTATCGGCCCACTGCACGTCCGCCAGATACGGGTATGTGTCGCGATCCCACACCACTTCCGTGCTGCCGCCATCCAGAGCCAGGACGTGCAACGTGACGTCTGCGTTGGCGGTGCCGGCGGCCGGGTAACGCACCTCGTTGGCCGGCTGATCAGGGTTGGCCGGGTCGCTGATATACCACCGTTGCACGGCATCGACGTCGACTCGGGTTGCCGCGATGGCTGCGCCGTCGGGGCTCCACCAGTAGCCCCGGTACCGGTCCATCTCCTCGGCCGCAATGAAGTCGGCACTGCCCCAGCTCACCTCGGCCAGCTCATCGCCGGCCAGTTCCCAGCTATTGCCATCGAGTTCGGCGATGCGCAACGATCTGCCGCAGACATATGCGACGCAGGTTGCTACAGGGTCCGGTCGCGGGTCGAACACGGGGCCCTCAACGACCAGCTCACGGGCTTGGCCGCTGAGCAACCCGGCCACGTACAACTTGCCGGCGAGTGCGAATGCGGTGACCGTCGCGGCTGTGTCGGTGGCGTACGCGGTGATGCCGCTGGCACCCTCTCGCATCCGCTCGCGGCGCAGGCGCTCCTCGGCCGGCAACGCCTCATCATCAATTGCGTCGAGCAACTGCAGCGGGTCCGCGACCAGTCGTTCCTCACCAGTCGCAACGTCGAGCACCCACAGACAGTTCACCGGGTCGTCGCCAGCGCGGCTACGCGCGAAGGTCACTCGCTGCCCGTCGGCCGAAACGGTGATGGTGCGCGGGTCGCCGAGGGTGAACCGCTGTGTTCGTGCGTACTGGCGTGGAAACGTGTCGGTCATCGCCACGAGTCTGCCAGCTCAGGTGCCGGGGATGACCAGGATCTTGGCGTGGTGCTCGGGGTCGGCCAGGTCGGCGAACGCTTGCGGCACACCATCCACTCCAACCGTGCCGGTCAGCCACGGCGAGAGGTCGGTCTTGCCGTCAGCGATAGCCGCCAGCGCGCCGGAGAACTCCATCGGGTCGTAGCCGAGCACGAACTGAATACTGAGCTCACGCCCGATGCCCAACATCGGATGAAAGCGGTCCTCTTGCATGCACACGCCCACCACGAGGATGCGTGCGTCCTTGGGTGCCATCCGCATCGCCTGCTCGATCATGCCCGGCACGCCGACCGCCTCGAAGATGACCAGCGGGCGGACGCCGTCGATCTTGCGCCACGCCTCGATTGCGGGTATTTCACGCGGGTCGACAACGACGTCTGCGCCCAGCAACACGGCGAGTTCGCGACGCTTCGCGGAGAAGTCGGCAACCACGATTGGGCCAATGCCGCGCATCCGCAACTCGGCAACGCAAGCCAATCCGACAGGGCCAGCGCCGAGGACGATGGCACTGTCGCCACCCTGGATGCGGCTCTTCGCAACTGCGTGGATGCCGACAGCGAGCGGTTCCGTCATCGCTGCCATCTCGGCGGGCAGTCCACTAGGAACCTTGATGCCGGTGAGTTCGTTGAACACCATCAGCTCCGCGTACCCGCCGTTGTAACGGTTCGAGTAGCCCAGGGCGTGCAAGCCGTCCGCGTCGAACGCGACGGGCAAGCTGACGACGACATCGCCGACGGCCAAGTTGTTGCAACCTGGGCCCAGCTCGACGACTTCGCAGCAGAACTCGTGGCCCATCACCGTGTCGGCGTCGGGCTCGAACATCTTCATGCTCATCGCATCCGGTGCTGCGCCGGCCTGCAGCTCCTCGGTCAACTTTCGCGACTCTTCGCCGTGGCGCAGCATGTGGAGATCGCTGCCGCAGATGCCGCAGGCAAGGACCTTCGTGAGCACCTGGCCGGGCCCCGGCACCGGGTCGGGCACGTCGTCGACGCGAAGTTGCCAATCCTTCATCACGGCTGCACGCATGTCGGGCAGCGTACGTGTGACGCATCCGCGCCGAGCGAGCCGGAGCACCGAAGCGACGCGTTGTGCCCGCAGCGAGCAGCGGCTGTGATGAAAAACCGCGTCACTTCGCCTGTCGTCAGTTGCCGCTCACGGAAGTGACGCGCTGTGCCCGCGGCGAGCAGGGGCTGTGAGGAAAAACCGCGTCAGATCGAGGAGGCGGCGATGGCTTCTACGACGATGTGCCAGGCTGCGTCGGCGTCGATGCCGGTGATCCAGTCGCAGTTGGCGTCGAGAACTTCGCGCAGGTCGCGTTGGTCGATGACGGTCATTCCCGACGTGAGCCGTCCCTGCGTCTCGATCCGCACGTGCGCCAGCTTCCGCGTCAACAAGTGCGGGTGCGTGAGCGCCATGACTGCGATGGGGTCGTGTACCGGCGCGCCGAGAATGTGGTGGTGGCGAGTCGTGTACGTGCCACTGAAGAATTCGAACAGGTCAGCGAGGACTGCGGCCAGCCGGCCGGGCAACGCACGGACCATGTCGACGCGCTCCGGTATCGCCTGGAACTGGTGAGTGACGTCGAGGCCGGACATGATCAGTGGGCCGCCGTAGGAGAAAACCATGTGCGCGGCCTCGGGATCACACCACAGGTTGAACTCCGCCGCGGCAGTGCGGTTGCCGAAGGTTCCGCCGCCCATCAGCGAGATGCCCCCGATTCGGCTGGCGAGGTCGGGCGCCGCGCGCAACGCAAGCGCGATGTTCGTCAGCGGGCCGGTGGGCACCAGCCAGATGCCCTCCTGCGCCCGGCAGGTATCGATGATGAAGCCGACGGCATCGTGACTGGCGGGCGGGCCGCTGGGTTCGGGCAGATCGGCGCCGTCCATGCCGCTCTCTCCGTGCACGTATTCGGCGTGTCGCGGTGGGCGCGTCAGCGGTCGATTGGCGCCGGAATGGACGGGGCAGTCCAACTGCAACAGGTCGCGCACAATGATGGCATTGCGCGTGGTCGCATCGAGGGGTGCATTGCCAGCGACGGTGGTGATGCCCAAAAGGTTGGTGTGGCGGGCGGCGACGAGGATGGCGATGGCATCGTCGTGGCCAGGGTCGCAATCGACGATGACTGACAGCGGTGTTGACGACATAACCGCAGAGCTTGCCACTGTCAACGCTGAACGGCGCTGTCGTCAGGTGGGTGTCGTGAGGCGGGTGTCGTGAGACGGGTGTCGTTAAATCGACAGAGTGCCCTCAGCGTCGAGCTCGGCGCTACGGCCGACCCATTCGCCCTCACACATGGCAGCAGCCAACCCGACGTCAGGTGAAGTGCCCCACGCTCGGCGACCGTCAGCCAGCAAACAGGCGGCCAACGCGGTCTCGGGTTCGCCGTCGCGCGAGAACATCACCGTGTACGCCTCGATCTCTGCGTTGCCCAGCGCGTCAGCGGGCTCGGCCAATTCGCGGCGCGGCATCGCGTCGACCTCGTCCT
>JANOYI010000223.1:0-1922 GCA_031428795.1 Ilumatobacteraceae bacterium
GGGACTCACGGTTGTAGATCTCGTCGCGGTACAGGAACATCACGACGTCGGCGTCTTGTTCCAAAGAACCAGATTCACGAAGGTCGGCCAGCATGGGGCGCTTGTCGCCGCGAGTCTCGAGGTTACGACTGAGCTGGCTGAGGGCGATGATGGGCGTCTCCAGCTCGCGAGCCAGGATCTTCAGGCCACAACTGATCTCACTGACCTCGAGCTGACGGTTCTCGGAGCTGGGGCCACCGCTCATGAGCTGCAGGTAGTCAATGACGATCAGCGCCAGGCCACCCATGCGCGCCTTCATGCGCCTGGCCTTGGCACGGATCTCCATGACGGTGACGCGCGGGTTGTCGTCGAGGTACAGCGGCACTTCCAGCCGGTTGATGGCCCGGCCGATCTTGGTCCAGTCGCTGTCGACCAGCCGGCCACTGCGCAGCTTCTGCGAGTCGACACGAGCCTCGCTGGACAGCACACGCTGGGTCAGCTCGGCATGCCCCATCTCGAGCGAGAAGAACAGCACTGGCTTCTTCGCCGTCATCGCGATGTGCGTGGCGATCCCCAGACCAAAAGCGGTCTTTCCCATGGCTGGCCTGGCACCGATGATGTTCAGGGTGGAGGGCTGCAGGCCCGACATGATCTCGTCGAGATCGTTGAAGCCGGTGGCTGCGCCGGTGATGCTGTCGCCGCGCTCGAATGTCTCTTGCAACTTGTCCATTGCCAGCGGCAACAGGTCCGACAGCGGGCGAGTCGAGTCGATGACACGATCCTCGGCAACCTCGAACACTTTGGTCTCTGCCTCATCGAGCGCCTTGGTGACGTCGTCGGGCTCCATGTAGGCAATCTCGGTGATCTCGCCCGCAACGCTGATCAACCGGCGCAACACTGCCGTGTCTTGCACGATCTTGGCGTAGCGCGACGCATTCGAAATCGCCGGCGTTGCGTTCTGCAGTTCCAGCAGCGCCTGCGAGCCGCCGATCTCTTCGATCAGCCCATTGCGGCGTAATTCGTCGGCGACCGTGACGATGTCGACCGGCTGGCCCGTCGCCATCAACCCCCGCATTGCGGAGTAGATGTGTTGGTGAGACGGCTTGTAGAAGTGCTCTACCTGCACACCCAGCTCGCTGACCTGGCCGACGACCTCGCGCGACAGCAACAGCGCGCCCAGCAAGCTCTCCTCAGCACTGAGGTTATGGGGAGGCACGCGACCGTTGTCGCGCCGAGGCGCGGGGCGATCGCGGCCGGAGTCTCGGGAACTACCCGACCTGAAGTCCGTCATGGTTCACCTACCTTGCCTGACTCGCCCTGGGGACGGCTAGTGCCAACTACCTGTGAATTGCCTGGGGATAACTCTCACTGCACGGTCGCCGCACGCCAAGTAAACAACCGCCGCTCAGAGACAGCACAGCCCCGGCAACGGCCGCGAGGGCAAGAGCCGGGGCTGTGGATAGTGCTGTGTGTAACGGCATCACTGCAGGCAGCGGTGCCGAACAAGGAATTACTTGGCGACGACCTCGATGGTGATCGGGAATTCCACATCGTGGTGCAACTTCGCGGCCACCTGATAGGTGCCGGTGGTCTTGATGTGGTCGACGTGCAACTTCTTGCGGTCGAGCACGATGTGCGCCTGCGCCTCGACGGCGGCGGCGACGTCGGCATTGGTGACAGAGCCGAACAACCGGCCTTCGGCACCAGCCTTCACCGCGATCGTGATGGTCTTTGCGACCAACGCCGAAGCCACGGTCTGTGCGCTCTCGCGGTCCTGAGCATCGCGCAGGTCGCGGGCACGGCGCATGGACACAGCCTGCGCCGCGGCACCATCGGTGGACTTGATGGCATGGCCCTTGGGCAGCAGGAAGTTGCGAGCATGGCCATCGGCCACCTCCACCACATCGCCGCGCTTGCCGAGGCCCTTACGGTCGGAACGAAGG
>JANOYI010000224.1:0-1600 GCA_031428795.1 Ilumatobacteraceae bacterium
GACAGGACAATGCACGAACTTGAGGTCGCCGCGCCGGATCATGACAATCGGGGCACACGAGCCCTCCGCCATGTACTCGCCGAACACCGTGCGGTGCTCCTCGTCGCCATTGCACAGCGGCACCAGCGACTGACCAGCCAACGGCTCCACCGCATCGGCCGTGCATCCGCCGGCAAGCTCGAGCATCGTCGGCAGAACGTCGACAAGCGACACCGGCGTAGCGACACGATGAGCCTGGAATCGATTCGGTGCATGAACCACGAGCGGCACCCGAGCGGAGCCATCGAAGAAGTTCATCTTGTACCAGAGGCCGCGCTCGCCCAGCATGTCGCCGTGGTCGGCCACCAACATGATCACTGTGTCGTCTGCGACGTTCAGCGCAGACAGCGTGTTCACCAGCCTTTGAGTCCAGTCATCGACGTACGAGATGTTGCCGTAGTACGCGCGCTTCGCCTTCCGAATGTCGTCGTCGGTGATCGTCGTGCGATCCATCGCGCATGCCTCACGGAGCCGGCGCGAATGCGGATCGTCGTCGACGTCACCTGCGCTCACGATCGGCAGCGAAATGTCGACGTCGGCGTAGCGATCCCAGTACAGCTGACGGGTGACGTAGGGATCGTGCGGATGGGTGAAGCTGGCCACCACCATCCACGGTCTGCCATCGTCGGCTCGGGCCACATCGTGGAGGGCGCGGACCGCGTGATGGCCAACCTCGTCGTCGAAGAGCAACTGGTTGGTCACCTCGGCGACACCAGCGCCGATGACACTGTCCATGTTGTGGTACCACCAGTCAATGCGTTCGTCGGCAGCGCGCCAGTCCGGCGTCCACCCGAAGTCAGCCGGGTAGATGTCGGTGGTGCGGCGCTCCTCGAAGCCATGCAGCTGGTCGGGTCCGACGAAGTGCATCTTGCCGCTCAGCACGGTCCGATAGCCGGCCGCCCTCATGTAGTGGGCGAAGGTCGGGATGGTGCTCGCGAAGTACGCAGCGTTGTCATAGCCGCGAGTCGCTGAAGGCAATTGTCCGGACATCATGCAATAGCGCGCTGGAGTGCAAAGCGGGCTGTTGGAGTAGGCAGCATCGAAGGTGACACCTTCGGCGGAAAGTCGGTCGATCGTCGGCGACTTCACCGCGGTGTTGCCGTAGCAACCAAGCGACGAAGGTGCGAGCTGGTCGTACATGATCACGAGAATGTTCGGCTGTGCAGCAGTCACGCCGTGGATTGTGCCAGTCCCTCGGGGAAGTGACGCGCTTTTCATCCTGTAAGCCAGTTCGTGGATGCCGAACCGCGTCACTTCCCGCTGGCTAGCGGCGGATGCCGCTGAAGATTACGGCTACTCGCTCGTCGGGATCGACCTGGTTGCGGATGGCCAAGAGACCGGCGAGGCCGGCTGTGCCGGTGTGACTGGCGTCGATACCGGTGGTCCGACGGCCAAGCTGGTTGGCCTCCAGGACGTGCGCCTCGGTCACGACGACGGGGTCGCCGCCGGTGGACTCCATCGCCTCGACGACCGGCAGCCAGTCGTAGGTCTCGTCGTCGAGAATGCCGTCCGCAGCCGACTCTCCGACCTGCTCCCACGGCCACATGCAGTCGCTCCAGTG
>JANOYI010000225.1:0-16349 GCA_031428795.1 Ilumatobacteraceae bacterium
GAAACGTCGTCAAATTGGTCTGGTGAGTCTTTATCCGTCACGGTTGGTACCCTACCGGGCTGACAACTGAGGCGAAGTGGGGTGCCGTTCACGGTCATCCCCACCCGGCCACCGCCCGAAGCGCTTGCGCTGAAGGCAACACCTGCCGTGCAGGTGACGGTGCGCCCGGGTCCCACGCATTACGTAGCATGCCGTCCAAGGCCTTTTGGCCCGATGCGGTGTGTCCCGTCGTGTTTGGTGACATTCGCATCACCAACACAGGAGGGGCAACACCCATTGCACAGGAGTGAGCAGCCATAGCACCGCCGCAGACACCAGAACACCGGTACAACGAGCGCATTCGTGCCCGAGAGGTCCGACTTATCGGAGCCGACGGCAATCAGCTGGGAATCAAGAATCTTCCCGATGCACTCGCACTGGCCCGCCAGGCAGATCTCGACCTCGTCGAAGTCGCACCCATGGCGAATCCACCAGTGTGCCGGATCATGGACTACGGCAAGTTCCGCTACGAGGAAAGCCAGAAGGCCAAAGAGTCACGCAAGAAGACCGTCCACGTGTCGATCAAGGAAGTCAAATTCCGTCCCAAGATCGGCAAGGGCGACTTCGACACCAAAGTGCGCCACATGCATGATTTCCTTGCAGAGGGCCACAAGGTGAAGGTGACACTGCAGTTCCGCGGGCGCGAAATGGCGCACCCGGAGCTTGGTTCACGGATTCTCGATGCGGTGCTGGAACAACTGGGATCGACCGCCAAGGTCGAGACCCAGGCACGGCTCGAAGGGCGCAACATGACCATGGTCTTGGCGCCCGACAAGAAGGTCGTTCCGAAGAAGCCCAGTGAGGACAAGCCCCACATGGCCGCCGAGGAACCCGCCAGCGAAGTCGCACCTGCAGAGGGTGCTACAGGGCCGGCGGCGCAAGTCGTTGAGGTTGACGTCGAGGCAGACGTTGCAAAGGTTGAGGAGCCAGCAGTGGCCCCCGAAACCGAAGTAGCTGCCGAACCCGTCGCTGCATCGACGCCCGAGCCCGACCCCGCCTGACACAGATCGACGTAAGCCGGCGGTTTTTCAACCGCCCGACATCTCACTGAACGACACAGGAAACCACTATGCCCAAGATGAAGACCAGCAAGACCGCGGCGAAGCGGTTCAAGATGACCGGTACCGGCAAGCTGCGCCGTTTGCAGCAGAACCGTCAGCACCTGTTTGAAAAGAAGCCGTCCACCCGCACCCGTCGCCTTGACGGCCAGGTCGATGTCCACCCCGGCGATGCGAAGAAGATCAAGCGCCTGCTTGCCAAGCGCTAATCCGAGTCGCCTCTGCGAACGACAACGACACTACGAACGTCAACGACACTAAGAACGAGAACGAAGAGAAGGAGACACAACTATGGCTCGTGTAAAGCGCGCAGTCGGCTCGAAGAAGCACCGTAAGCAGGTGCTCGAGCGGGCAAAGGGTTACTACGGCAACAAGAGCCGCTCCGTCCGGGCGGCCAACGAACAGGTGATGAAGAGCGGTCAGTACGCGTTCCGCGACCGTCGCGCCAAGAAGGGCGAGTTCCGTCGCCTGTGGATCCAGCGCGTCAACGCTGCCTGCCGCCTCAATGACATCAGCTACAGCCGCTTCATTGCCGGTCTCAACGCTGCTGGTATCGAGGTTGACCGCAAGGTGATGTCAGATCTGGCCATCACCGACGCAGCAGCATTCACCGCGTTGGTTCACGCAGCCAAGGCTGCGCTCGACGCCAAGACAGACGCTCAGACGGCCGAAAAGGCTGCTTCCTGAGCGTTCCCAATACCGCTGGGCTCACCTTTTCGAGCCCCAAGGTTCAACGACTGCGGCGCCTCTTGGGGCGCCGCAGTTCGCGTTCCGAGGAGGGTGTGTTTGTCGTCGAGGGGCCGCTGCTCATCGCGCAAGCCATCGCTGCCGGCTGGGAGATCGAGGCGCAGTTTGTGGCGCCAGGCGCGACGGCTGTCCAGTCGTCGGCACCGGTGTACGAGCTGGCTCCGAACGTCATTGAACGTGTCGCTTCCACTGAAGCGCCGCAGCCCGTGTTGGCTGTCGTGCGTCAGCGCGACAGCCTGCTTCCTGCGGACGCCGACTTTGTGATGGTTGCCCACCGCCTCTCCGACCCGGGCAACGCCGGCACCATCATTCGCTCCGCCGAGGCAGCAGGCGCGCAGGCGGTGGTGTTCACACAAGGTTCTGTGGACCCGTTCAATTCCAAGGTGGTGCGCGCTACTGCTGGCTCTCTCTTTCGGATTCCGGTGGTGTCCGCCGAACTCGATGTGTTGCGGGCTGCCGGCCTACGCGTGTTGGCCACGTCATCGCACCATGGCACGGCGTACACGGAGGCGGATCTCACCGGGCGTGTCGCCCTCGTGGTGGGTAATGAGGCCCATGGCGTTCCGGATGATTCGCCCGTCGATGGCTGGCTGACGATTCCGCACGCAGGGGCCGCGGAAAGCCTGAATGTGGCGATGGCGGCGACGGTGCTCGTATTTGAGGTCGCCCGTCAACGTCGACACCGATAGTTTCGTTGCCGATGATTGATCAGATCCACACCGCCCGCGACAGCGCACTGGCGCGTCTCGCTGCCGCAACCAGCAGTGACGACGTTCGCGCCGTCGAGCTCGAGGTGCTGGGCAAGCGCGGCACGCTCACCGATTTGAAGGCCGGCTTGGGGAAGCTGGCCACGATCGACGAGAAGAAGGAAGCGGGTCGCTCGCTGAACGAGGCGACCACGCAGGTCGCAGACGCGCTGCAGTTGCGCCTTGCTGAGTTCCGCAGCGCCGAGCGCACGGTGCAGCTGGAAGCGGAGCGCATCGATCTCACCGAAGTCATGCAGCGCCCTGGACGTGGCCATGCGCATGTGGTCACACAGGCATGGCAGCGGTTGGAGGACGTGTTCATCGGTCTTGGTTTCCAGGTGGCCGAGGGCCCCGAGGTGGAGACCGACTGGTACAACTTCGAGGCGCTCAACATGCCTGCCAACCATCCGGCGCGCAGCATGCACGACACGTTCTACGTCGAGCACGGGGCACCGGGCAGCACCGTGTTGCGAACGCACACCTCACCGGTGCAGATACGTGTGATGCAGAACATCGAGCCGCCGATCTACATGATCATGCCCGGCCGAGTGTTTCGCAATGAGACCACCGATGCCACCCATCTTGCGGTCTTCCACCAGCTCGAGGGCCTGGTCATCGACCGCGGTATCACGCTCGCCGACCTCGCTGGAACCATCGAGGCGTTCACGAAGGCGTTCTTCGGTGAGGGCTTCTCCAGCCGCCTGCGGCCCAGCTACTTCCCCTTCACCGAGCCATCTGCGGAGTTCGACATCCGCACGCCGGCGGGTGATTGGCTGGAGCTTGGCGGGTGCGGAATGGTGCACCCCAACGTGCTGCGCGCCGGCGGCCTCGACCCGGAAGAGTGGAGCGGGTTCGCGTTCGGTTTCGGTATCGACCGCATGGCCAAAGAGCGCCACGCCATTGGCGACGTGCGCGAGATGTACAGCAACGACATTCGTTTCATCGAGCAGTTCTGAGGGCCACCCCGTGAAGATCGTTCATTCTTGGCTCAGCGAACTCGTAGCGGTTGGCGACGACATCGATGCCGTCGCCGACATCATCACCAACCTCGGCCTTGCAGTCGAGGGTGTTGAGCGCGTCGGCGGTTCAGTCGCCGGCGTCATCACTGCGCAGGTACTGCGCACCGAGCGGCACCCCGACGCGGCGAAGGTGCATCGGGTGTTTGTCGATGCCGGCGACGGTGTCGAGCGCCATGTCTGGTGCGGCGCCTTCAACATGCAGCCGGGTGACGTCATCCCGCTGGCCACCCCCGGCACCCGCATGCCCGATGGTCGCGCAATCGAACCGAAGCCGATCCTTGGCATCAGTAGCGACGGCATGTTGTGCAGCGCCAACGAACTCGGTCTGGGCAACGATCACAGTGGCATCCTGATTCTTCCCCCGGGCACTCCGCTCGGCCTGCCATACGGCGAAGCGCTGGGCCTCGGCGAGGAAGTCGTCTACGACCTCGATGTGCTGCGCAACCGACCCGACTGCTTCGGCCACTTGGGCCTCGCTCGCGATGTGGCCGCGAGGCTTGAAGCGACCGTGCTGGCGGCGCCCGCACTGCCCGCGCTCAGCCCCAAGATTCTCACGGCATCGGTCGAATTGGTCGCTGGTGACCGTTGCCCTCGCTTCACCTCGACTGTCATCAGTGGCGTCACCGTCACCGAGTCGCCGGATTGGATGCGGCGACGCCTCGCCGCCGCAGGCATGCGGCCAATCAACAACGTCGTGGACGTCAGCAACTACGTGATGTTGGAGACCAACCAGCCGAACCACGCCTACGACTTCGCGACGCTTGGTGGCGGCGGATTCCGAGTTCGGCTGGCCAACGAGGGCGAAGTGTTGGTGACCCTCGACGACGTGGCGCGCACACTGACCGCCGACGACCTGCTGATCTGTGATGCAATCGACCGCCCGATTGGGTTGGCCGCGATCATGGGCGGACAGAACACCGAGATCAGCGCAACGACTACGACGATTGCGCTGGAGGCCGCATGGTTCGAACCGGCGGCCATCATGCGCAGCGTGGCTCGCTCCGGTCTGCGCAGTGAGGCGTCCGCCCGATTCGAGCGCGGCGTCGACCCGCTGGGAATCGAGCGCGGGATTGCCCGCTTCGTTGAGCTGCTCTCACTGACCTGCGCCGACCTTGTGGTCCACGAGGGCATGGTTGATGCCCGTACCGAGCACCTGCCTGGCATCACGAAAATCGCCGTACGCCCAGCTCGCGTGTCGGCATTGTTGGGCACGTCGTTCGACGCGACCTCGATTGCGGCGCTACTCAGCCCGATTGGCTTCGACGTCGAGTACGTCGGCGACAACCTCGAGGTGACCGTTCCGTCGTGGCGGCCGGACTGCACGCAGGAGGTCGACATTATTGAGGAGGTCGCCCGCCATTACGGCTACGACCGGTTGGGCAAGACCGTGCCCAAAAGCACCCTGCCGGGTGGCCTCAGTGGGGTCCAGCAGCGCCGTCGCCGCTTGCGCGAGGTGCTGCTTGGCTTGGGGCTCAGCGAAGCAATGCCGCACCCGTTCCTCGCCGCCGATGAGCTCAGCAAGGCCGGTCTTCCAGGTGACGCCGTCCGTCTCGCCAACCCCTTGGTTGTCGGTGACGACATCCTGCGTACGTCGTTGCGTCCCGGGCTGTTGAAGGCGGTTGCCTTCAACGAGTCGCACCGTCGACCCGGCGTCTCGCTGTTCGAGGTCGGTCATGTGTACCCACCCAGCAGCGATGTGTTGCCGGCGGAGTACGAGGCGCTCGGCATCGTTCTCGCGGGCGCCGACACGCCGGCAGCTGTCGCAATCTGGCGAGAGCTTGCCGCAGCGATGGGCTGGGGTGCACGCCTCGATCAGGGCATGGTTCCGGCGGGCCTACACACCTCGCGCTCGGCGACGTTGTCGTTGGGCAAGGACGCGATCGGTGCCGTCGGTGAGATCCATCCCGACGTGGCCGACGCATTCGGCATCGCCCAACGCGTGGCCGTATTGGAACTGAACCTGTCCGTCCTTCTCAGCTCCGAGCCAAAGGTTGCGCAGTGGAAGGCGACAGGTCGTTTCCCCTCCAGCGATCTCGATCTGGCGTTCATCGTGCCCAGTCGCGTGACTGCAGAAAAGGTCGATAAGGCAGTACGACAAGCTGCCGGAGCGTTGCTCGTCGACCTTTCACTCTTCGACGTGTACCGCGGCTCCGGCCTGCCTGACGGCACACGCAGCCTGGCGTATCGACTGCGGCTGCAGGCACTCGACCGCACGCTCACGGACGAGGACGTCGCCAGCGTGCGCGGCAAAGTGGAAGCCGCAACCGCCAAGATGGGTGCAGTGCTGCGCGGGTAACGCTGGTCAGTTGGCGCTGAGGTCGTCGGGGGCATTGGCTACCCAGGCCAGGCGGCCGCCCTGGCGGCGCAGCACGGTGCGCCACAGGTTCGCGGGCGTCATACAGAACACGTCGGCCAGCTCGGCGTCCAGCACCATCCAGGCTCCCTCGGCCAACTCTTCGTCCAATTGTTGGGCACCCCAACCGGAATAACCCCTGAACACTCGCAGCGCGTGTACGCCTTCGGCCACCTCGTACGGGTCGAGCGTGAGATCGATCGAACCAAGGCCTTCCGCCACCTCGCTCCACGAGTCGTCGACTGGGCCGGTGAGCCGTGCGAGGGCGATGAGGGCAGATGTATCGACCGGGCCGCCGCTGAACAACGTGGATGGTGGGCTCATTAGGTGTGTCCAGGAGTGCAGTTCGCCGGGAGCCTCCTCATCGGTCGGACGGTTGAGGACGACGCCCACAGCGCCGTCGGACGTGTGTTCCAGCATGTAGACGACGGTGCGATCGAAGTTCGGATCGGTCAGCGGAGGAGTCGCGACCAGCAATTTGCGTTTGCACGAAGCAAGATCTGGGGAGAAGTCAGGCGAACCCACGTCATCATTCTGGCGCATCGGCGTCGTTCACTGGTTCCCCCTGGAGCCGACAGGAGCAACATCATGTGGAAGCAGGACCGCCGCCGGTTCCCAGCGTTCATCACCGGCATCGCATTCATCGCTGCGCTCATCGCAGTCGGAGTGGTCGTCATCGGCCAACTCCTTGGCACGCCGTTTGGCACCGAAACCATTGACAGGTCGCCGCCACCGGTGTTGGTCAACCTTCGCGACCTCTCGGAGTACCACGCCGCGCAAGCGCAGTTCGAGGTCACGATTGACCAGGAGGACGATGTTCAGTGGATGCCTGCAGCACTTGCGGGCGAGCGTGTGCAATTCGTCGGCGTCGGCAGCGTCGATGCCGTCGTCGACTTCACCCGTCTTCCAGCGAGCGCCGTGGTCGTCGGCGAGAACGGCACCTCGGTCGTCGTGACCTTGCCGCCCCCAGTTCTCGCAGCGCCCGTGCTGGATCACGATCTGAGCCATGTCATGAACCGCGATCGCGGACTCTTCAATCGGGTGGGCGGAATGTTCAGCGACAACCCGACCAGCGAGGACGAGCTCTACGAGTTGGCAATGGACAAGATGGCGACTGCCGCCGACGCTACCGATCTGGCCACCCGCGCCGAGGACAACACCACCAACATGCTGATTGCACTGTTTCGGTCCGTCGGATACGAATCGGTCGACGTTCGATTCGTTGCATGACAATGCACGCGTGTGTATAGTCATGCGTCATGGTTCGAGTCGGAATAATTGGGGCGTCCGGGTATACCGGCGCCGAACTGCTGCGGCTGTGCGCCCAGCACCCTGAATTCGAGGTGGTCTACGCCACCGGCGACACTCAGGCAGGAACCCGCGCGGCGTCGCTGTATCCCAGCCTTGCCGGGCGCTACCCGTCACTGATGTTCGAGGAGTTCCAAATTGACCGCGCCGCGGAACTCGACTTGGTGTTCCTCGGCCTGCCGCACGAGGCAAGCATGGCGCTGGCGCCTCAGTTGGTGGGCACGGTTGGTTGCATCGTCGACCTTTCGGCCGCGTACCGGTTGAAGGACGCATCGCTGTACCCGCAGTGGTACGGCTTCGCTCACGACCAGCCCGAGATGCTTGCGAAGTCCGTGTTCGGCCTTCCTGAGCTGCACCGGTCTGAGATCGTTGGCGCCGAACTCGTTGCAACCCCTGGCTGCCACGTGACCGCAGCGACGCTCGCACTGGCGCCACTGGTCCGCGCCGGACTGATCGAGACCACGGGTGTCGTCATCAACAGCATCACCGGCGTCAGCGGCGCGGGCCGGGCGCTGAAGCACACGTCGCTGTTCTGCACCGTCGACGAGGACGTGAACGCGTACGGCCTGCTCGATCACCGCCACACGCCCGAGATCGAGCAGGAAATCGGCGCACAGGTCCTGTTCACACCACATCTGGCACCCCTCAGCCGTGGCCTGCTCGCCACCTGCTACGCACGGCCAGCCGCCGACGTCTCCACGCAGTCGCTGCTGGACGCGCTGCGCGACTTCTACGCCGACGAGCCGTTCATCGTCATCGGCGAAGCCTCACCGTCAACGAAGGCGACCCTGGGCAGCAACACTGCGCACCTCACGGCCCGCTATGACGAGCGCACGCACACAGTGATGGCACTCTGCGCGCTGGACAACATCGCCAAGGGCGCGTCGGGCGGCGCTATGCAGGCAGCCAACGTCGCGCTCGGCCTGGAAGAGTCTGCTGGACTGTCGCTGGTGGGGTTGTACCCGTGAGTGTGACGTCACCATCATCTGGAACGACACCAGCAGCCAAGGCGGCGATGCTGGTCGAGGCGCTGCCCTACATCCGGCGCTTCGCCGGGCAAGTCGTCGTCGTCAAGTACGGCGGTAACGCACTCGCCGGTGCCAGCGAGAGCGATGCGCTCGCGCTGTTCGCGCAGGACATCGTGCTGATGCACCAGGTGGGCATGCGGCCCGTCGTGGTGCACGGCGGTGGACCACAGATCAGCGATCTGATGACCCGGTTGGGCAAGCAGACTGAGTT
Source organism: Ilumatobacteraceae bacterium (assembly GCA_031428795.1). Lineage (GTDB taxonomy): Bacteria > Actinomycetota > Acidimicrobiia > Acidimicrobiales > Ilumatobacteraceae > UBA668. The sequence goes on from JANOYI010000225.1 coordinate 8,510, forward strand.
CCGCAACGGTCTGCGCGTCACCGACGCGGAGACGGTGGACATCGTCCGCATGGTGCTGATCGGCCAGGTCAACCCGCAGTTGGTCGCCGCTATCAATGTGCACGGTCCGCTTGCGGTCGGTGTCAGCGGAGAGGATGCGGGCCTCATCCGTGCTGTCGCTCGCGACCCTGAGCTGGGGTTCGTCGGGGACGTGGAGTCGATCAATCCAATGATCCTGCGCGGACTGCTTGACGAGGAGTTCATTCCGGTCGTTGCCACCATCGGCACCGATGGCAGCGGGCAGGCCTACAACATCAACGCAGACACAGTTGCCGGTGCAATCGCGGAAGCCCTGGGTGCCGAGAAGTTGGTGTACCTCACCGACATCGAGGGCCTGCGGCGAGTGGTAGACGACCCGTCGACACTCATCCGCCAGACGACGCCAGAGGAACTCGACGGATTGATGGCTGATGGCACCATCGCCGGCGGAATGATCCCGAAGGTCGAGAGCTGCGTTCACGCTGTGCGTAACGGTGTGCGCCACTCGCACATTCTCGACGGGCGCATCCCGCACGTACTGCTGTTGGAAGTCTTCACCGACGAGGGAATAGGAACGATGGTCAAGTGAGCGCGCACGCATTCGATACAGCGACTTTCGGCGATGGCGTCGCGGGAGATCACTGCCCGTTCATCCCGGTCTTTGGTGCCCCGCAGGTCATGTTCGCACGAGGCAAGGGCACCGAGCTGTGGGACACCGACGGCAAGCGATACCTCGATTTTCTGTGCGGGCTCGCCGTCACCTCGCTGGGTCATTCGCACCCCGTCATCACCGAGACGGTCTCCCGTCAGGCCGACACGCTGCTGCATGTCAGCAACCTCTTCGCCAACCCGAACGCAGGTCGCGCGGCCATTGAGGTCAACGCCCTTCTCGCGGAAGTCACCGGCCAGGCTGGCCAGATCTTTTTCTGTAACAGCGGTGCGGAGGCCAACGAGGCGGCGCTGAAGCTGGCGCGCAAGTTCGGTGGCCGCGGCCGACACGCGGTGGTCAGCGCCTACGGCAGTTTCCATGGACGCACGCTCGCCACGCTTGCTGCCACCGGCCAGCCAGCCAAGCACGAGCCGTTCCACCCCATGCCCGATGGGTTCCGTCACGTCGTGTTCAACGACATTGCCGCGCTGGAAGCAGCCATTGATCCATCTGTGGCAGCAGTCTTGTTGGAGCCGGTGCAGGGGGAGGGCGGCGTGTTGCCAGCCGACCCGCAATATCTCCGTGACGTGCGTGCGTTGTGCGACGAACGAGGACTACTGATGATGATGGACGAGGTGCAGACGGGCTTTGGTCGCACCGGCGAGTGGTTCGGCTTCCAGCACGCCGGGGTAGTGCCCGACGTGGTGACCATGGCCAAAGCAATGGGCAACGGCTTTCCCGTTGGAGCCATGTGGGCGAAGCGGGAAGTTGCGGCCGTATTTCAGCCTGGCGACCATGGCAGCACCTACAGCGGTACCGCCATCGCAACCGCAGTTGTCAGCGCTGTGCTCGCCGAGATGCGCCGCATCGACGCTCCTCGGCTGGCTGCCGAGCGCGGTGCGGAACTCACGGCAAAGTTGGCCGCTCTGCCTGGCGTTGCCAGTGTGCGAGGCGCCGGCCTACTGCTGGCCGTCGAGCTTGCCGAGGGAATTGAGTCAAAGCCTGTCTACGTTCGGCTGCTCGAGGAAGGGCTTGTCACCAACGCCGTCACGGCGACCGCATTGCGGCTGGCCCCACCGTTGAATGTCACCACTGCGGAGATCGATGAAGCCGTCGGCATCGTTGGCTCTGTACTCGAAGAATTCGTCGTGAAGGCGGCCGTCGTGCAGGAGGACCTCACGTGACCCGACACCTGCTGGACATCACCGACGTCACGGCTGACGAACTGCGCACGATTCTTTCGCTTGCCGAGCAACCCGAGCTGCCACAGGTGTTGGCGGGGCTTGGCGCGGCACTGATCTTCGAGAAGCCATCGAACCGCACTCGCCAATCGATGGAGATGGCCGTCTTCCAGTTGGGCGGCCACCCCATCTACACGCGCGGCGAGGAAGTCGGCTTCGACGTTCGCGAGCCCGTCGAAGACATCGTGCGGGTCATGGCCGGCTATCACTCGGTGCTGGCAGCGCGTGTCTTCTCTCACGACATCGTTGCGCGCATGGCGGCCGTCAGCCCGGTGCCTGTGGTGAACATGCTCAGCGATCGCTCGCACCCGCTACAGGCGCTCGCAGACGTGCTGACGATGCAGCAGGTGCATGGTTCGCTGGTCGGACTCACGGTTGCGTACGTGGGTGATTACAACAATGTGTCGCGATCGCTGGGTGAGGCGTGCGTAATGGTGGGCGCCACCCTTGCGTTGGCGTGCCCCGTTGGCTATCACGCCGACGACGCCGAACTCGAGCGTGTCAACTCGCTCGGGCCGGGTTCCGTCACGCAGACGCACCGACCTGCCGAGGCAGTCGTAGGGGCAGTCGCCGTGCACACGGATAGCTGGACGTCGATGGGGCAGGAGGCGGAGAAGCAAGAACGGTCGCGAGCCTTCGAGGGGTACTCAGTCGACGACGCATTGATGTCGCAGGCGGCACCCGGTGCCGCGTTCTACCACTGCCTGCCGGCGTACCGAGGCTTGGAAGTCTCGGCCGAGGTGATCGACGGGCCAACGAGCCGCGTGTTCGCCCAGGCTCACAATCGCATGCATGCCGCCCGCGGGGCGCTTGCTTTCCTGCTCGGAGTTCGCTGACATGAGGTTGCCGTCATGAGTTCAAAAGTGCAACGCCAACAGACGATCTCCAAACTCGTCATGAAGCACGCAGTCACCAACCAACCGCAACTGGTCGACTTGCTTGCAGTGGAGGGCATCGCCGCCACTCAGGCCACCGTGTCGCGCGACCTGGAGGACCTGGGCGCAGTGAAAGTACGCGTACCCGGGGGCGAGACGGTGTATGCGATACCTGAATTCGAACCAGCGCGGCTTGCGCCCGAGGATCAGCTTCGCCGAGTGCTCGGCGAGTGGGTGGCCGAGGTGAAGCGCTCCGGCAACCTGGTCATTTTGCGTACCCCCCCGGGTTGCGCTCATGTGGTCGCTTCGGCTCTGGACCGAAGCGGGATGGACGGGCTGCTGGGCACCGTGGCCGGTGACGATACGTTGCTGTGCGTGGCCGAGGAATCAATGGGTGGTGAAGCGCTGGCGGCTCGCCTGCGCGACGTTGCGGGACTGTCATGAGCGATCCCGATGGTGTGAACGGCACCGGCGAAGCGGGTAGGCCGCTCTGGCATGGGCGGTTCGAAGGGGGTCCCGCCGCCGAGTTGATGGCGTACACCGAAAGCCTGTCGTTCGACAAGCGGCTCTGGCCGGACGACATTGCAGGATCGGTAGCGCACGTTCGCGGGCTCGCCCACGTGGGCATCATCACCGACATCGAACGCGATTCGATCATCGCTGCGCTCGATCAGACGGCGAAGGAGATGTCCACCGGCACCTTCCAGTTCGTCGCCAGTGACGAGGACATCCATACCGCAGTCGAGCGTCGCGTCACCGAGCTGGCCGGCCCTGCTGGGGCGAAACTGCACACCGGCCGCAGCCGCAACGACCAGTCCGCCACCGATGTTCGTCGCTGGCTGAAGCGCGAGCTACTACGCATCGCTCAGCGCATCGTCGACTTGCAGCAGGTGTTGTTGCAGCGGGCCGTTGATGCGGGTGATGTCTACCTGCCGGGCTATACGCACTTGCAACGCGCGCAACCGGTTTTGCTCGCGCATCATCTGCTGGCGCACGGCTGGGCCCTGGCGCGCGATGTTGAGCGACTGTTCGACGCCCTGGCGCGCATTGACGTGTCGCCGCTGGGTGCGGGTGCACTTGCCGGTTCGTCGTTGCCGCTCGACCCCGACTTCACAGCCCACGAGCTGGGTTTCGCCGCTCGGTTCGAGAACTCGTTGGATGCAGTCGGGTCGCGCGACCACGTCGCCGAAGCACTGTTCGCACTGACCCTTGTCGGCATCAACCTGTCGCGCATCGGCGAGGAGTTCGTGCTCTGGACGACGGAGGAGTTCGGCTTCGCCAGGCTCGATGACGGCTATGCCACCGGCTCGTCGATGTTGCCGCAGAAGAAGAATCCTGACATTGCCGAGCTGGCCCGTGGCAAGGCTGGTCGCCTGATCGGCAACCTCACCGGCTTCCTCGCGACGATGAAGGGCCTTCCGCTCGCTTACAACCGTGACTATCAGGAGGACAAGGAGCCGTTGTTCGATGCGGTCGACCAGATCTCGCTGGCGCTGGGAGCGATGGCTGGCATGATCGCCACCACCACCTGGGTGCCCGAACGTATGCAGGCGGCCGCCGACTCCGAGACAGGTTCGGCCACCGACCTCGCCGAGTGGATGGTGCAGCATGGCACTCCATTCCGCGATGCTCACGCAATCGTGGGTCTGCTGGTGCGTCGGCACCTCGCTGGCGAAGGCAGCCTGCGCGACCTCGTGACCGCCGACCCCGAGCTTGGCCCGGACGCGGCGGCGTTGGTGGCTCCAGGCGTCGCGGTGCAGCGACGCACGACTGCCGGCGGCGCGGGGCCGGCAGCTGTTGCTGTGCAGTTGGGTCGGTTCCGCAGCAAGCTGGCGCAGCTACAGGCCGCACTTGGCGGCGGGTTGGCTGAGGGCCTCTAACCCCAGTGCAGCCAGAAGCCGTGCGGGTGCGTCGTCCCGAGGCGCCGGGCCTCTCGGCGGCCACCGCGCCACGTCACCAGTGACAGCACTGTGAGGTGCTTGTCGGCGTCACGGCTGGGCACCGGTAGCTCAGGAGTCTCCGCCGGGCTTTCGGCGATCACCCACGACAGATCGCGGGCAGCGCCGACCGCATCGAGCGTTGCGACGTAGCGAGTCCGCTGCTCACCGGTCAGGTAGTTCAACACCCAACTATTGGTGACGACTGGATGGGCGCTCAGGCCGGCCTCGTCGATGGTGTGGGTGAGGTCTTCGATCGCATCGCCATACCGGACGTCGGGTGGGTCGCTGCGCGCAACGCCGATCGCCGACACCAGTCGTTCGAAGCGGTCGAGCTGGTCGGGCCACACACATGCTTCGAGCCAGCGTGCCTCGTCCTCGTCGGTCACATCGATTGGGTTCCGATCGATGCCAATGGCAACTCGGATGTCCGGAATGCCGCTGGGCACGGGCACGTCGCCACGAGTTCCGCACGCCAGGTGTACGTCGGCGTGTGTGCCGACGTTTCCACCGGGGAGGTACTCGTAGCTGAATCGGTCGAGGAGGAGATTGAGTCCGCCGCTGGTGCCAACGTCGACGAGGGCGAGGGGCCCGCACTCATCTGCAACCATGCCGAGTGCTGGCAAGAAGCTGGCGCAGCGCCCGACCTCGTTGGTCTGCGTACTTTTGCGCGAGATCAGATCACGGAGCTCGGTTTCGTGATCGACGACGAAGGCTCGAAACTCGGGCCACGGGTCCGTGGACAGGGGAGTGGCTGCAAGGTTCGGGTAGTACGCCGCCAGCTCCGACCCCTCGCCTGCCAGCAGAAGCGAGTGGACGGCGGCGAAGAACAGCACAGGTATCTGCTGCGGCTCTGGTGCCGAGGTGAGCAGGTGGACGACCTCGGCGTCCTCAGCAATTGCCGCCGAGAGCCGCGAATAGAGCGGCGCGCGTGGCGCCGTTGTCCGGCCGAAGTGATGGAAGCGCAACTGCAGTTCTGACAAGTCCGGCACGCGTTGCAGGTTACTGAAGCTGCGTTGCATGGTCGGAGCTGGCAACATGGTCGCGATATGGATCTGCTCGACAACCTGCACGCGCGTGGCCTAGTCCACGACACCACCGACCTGACTGCCCTGCGCGCTCGGTTGGCGCAGGGGCCGATCGGGTTGTACATCGGCTTCGACCCCACTGCGGATTCGTTGCACGTCGGTCATCTCGTCGGTCAACTGTTCATGCGTCGTTTCCAGCTCGCTGGTCACCGACCGTTTCCGTTGGCAGGGGGCGCTACCGGCATGATCGGCGACCCCGGCGGTCGCAGCGAGGAGCGAAACCTTCTTGACGAGGACACGCTGCGCCACAACGTCGAACGCATCAAACAGCAGCTCAGCAAGCTGCTCGACTTCGAGCCGGGGCCATTTCAGGCCACGTTGGTGAACAATGCCGACTGGACCGCCTCGATCTCGATGCTCGAGTTCCTTCGTGACGTCGGCAAGCACTTCACGGTCAATCAGATGACCGCCAAAGACTCGGTGCGCAGCCGCATCGAGAGCGAACACGGCATTTCGTACACCGAGTTCAGCTACATGCTGTTGCAAGCCAACGACTTCCGCCACCTGTACGAGGCTCACCAGGTCGAGCTGCAGGCCGGCGCCAGTGACCAATGGGGCAACATCGTCGCCGGCGTCGAGTTGATACGACGTCGGCTCAGCCAGCAGGCCTTTGCCATGACCCACCCGTTGATGCTGAAGTCAGACGGCAGCAAGTTCGGCAAGACGGCCGGGGGTTCCGTGTGGTTGGCGGCAGAGCGCACGTCGCCGTACCAGTTCCGCCAGTTTTGGATCCAGACGGACGACAGCATGATTGCGGCTTACCTCAAGATGCTGTCGCTACAGCCGCTCGAGGAGATCGAGGCACGTCTCAAACAGCAGTTGGAGGCGCCAGAGCGCCGCGCCGCTCAACGTGCACTTGCCGACGAGCTCACCGAGATGGTCCACGGATCGGTGGCCGCAGCCGCTGCCGCAGAGGCCGCAGCAGTCCTGTTCGGCGGCGACCCGACCACCGCTTCTGCCGACGCGCTCGCAGTCGTCGCAGCGGAAGTGCCGTCGGTTGTGCTGCCGCCCGACATCGACGGAATTCGGGTACACGAATTCCTCATCGAGGCGGGTGTCGCCAAGTCCGGCGGCGAGGTCAACCGGCTGCTCGGCCAGGGCGCAGTTCGCGCAGGAAATCGTGTGCTGGACCAGGATGGCCTCCTGCGGGTATCTGACCTGCTCAGCGGGCATTTTTTGCTGCTACGCAAGGGCAAGCGCGACTTCGTGGCTGGAAAACTTTCCCCTAGGGGTTGATACGGGTCGTTCGCGGCGCTAGCTTCGTATCTCGCTCCGGACGGGCAGTAAAGCCTCCGAAGCACCGGCACCAACAGCGTGAGCTGCGTGCCGCAGAGCGAGCCACACGTCTTGAGAGAGACAGTCTTGAGAGAGACAGTGGCATCGGCTCCTTGAAAACAGAAGAGAAGACTGAACGCCAATGCGGGCAGTGATGGGGAAGGCCTTCGGGCTGTACCTAGACACTGTCTTGTCAATTCACAAGTCCACGGGCTCCCAAGCTCGTGGCAAATTTAATAGTCAGATCTGAGTGCTACAAACCATGGGTATTCCCCCGTGAGGCACTCAGCTCTTTCACCAATCGGTCTGGGCTCAATCCTTCGGGGGTGGGCCTTGACAGGTTTTTGTTGGAGAGTTTGATCCTGGCTCAGGACGAACGCTGGCGGCGTGCTTAACACATGCAAGTCGAACGAGGTCCACCGCGTAGCAATACAAGGGAAGACCTAGTGGCGAACGGGTGCGTAACACGTGAGGAACTTGTCCCGGTCTCTGGGATAACAGTTGGAAACGACTGCTAATACCGGATGACGTCGGAATCTCGCATGGGATACTGACGAAAGGGTTACTGGATCGGGAGAGCCTCGCGGCCTATCAGCTTGTTGGTGAGGTAACGGCTCACCAAGGCATCGACGGGTAGCTGGTCTGAGAGGATGATCAGCCACACTGGGACTGAGACACGGCCCAGACTCCTACGGGAGGCAGCAGTGGGGAATCTTGCGCAATGGGCGAAAGCCTGACGCAGCAACGCCGCGTGCGG
>JANOYI010000226.1:0-6783 GCA_031428795.1 Ilumatobacteraceae bacterium
GGGCTTCATCTGCTGTTGTGGGCCGTGCCGTCTGGCGATCACCTCGGTGTTGACGGTGTGCTGGCCGGTCCGCCAGAACGCTCGAATCGCGCCTTGCGGTCGACCGGCATCGTCGCTGTCGTGGTTGGTCTGCTGGGTCTGATCGTTGCTCGCTCCATCGACTTCGGTGGAAGGGCGGTCGCGCTGCTGGGAAGCGATGCCGGCTTCCGTGACGCCGCTCGCGACGGCGCAGTGACGCGGCGATGGGAGCTGAAGTTCCTTTTCTTCAACCCGCTGTGGGCTGTCCTCACGGTCGCATTCGGTGTGCTGTTGATCCTCGGCAGTCGCAAGCTTGTCCTGGCCTACGCGGCGGCAGGAGGCTTCGCAGCGATTGCAGCGGTGGTGTTCCTTCAGCAGACGTTCGACTATCTACGCGACGACGGTGTCGTGCAGAAGATTGCTACCGGTACCAACGTCGCGCTCTGGGGCGGCCTTGCACTTGCTTCGGCCTTGTTCGCTCGCAGAGCAAGCGCTGTCGACGTACCGTTGTCTGAATGACCATCTGGCGTCGCCGTTTCCTTCCGGTCGCGCTGGCGTGTATCGCGGTAGCGGTGGTGTGGTGGAGCATCGTCAAGGGGCGTGCTGAACAGCGCACGAATACTCGTGTCAATCTGGGTGCTGCGCCACTCGTCGGGCGCGACGAGATGGATGGATGGGTGTGGCGTTTCGGATGGAGTCTGGTGGGCGCCGCTCTGTTGGCGCTGCTCGTCATCGCTGCCTGCCGCAGCGGTTGGTGGTGGCGCGTGCGCCAGCGCTGGGTGCTGGTCTCGACGTCGGTCGGTGCGATGGTCTTCGCCACTCTGCTCGCACTCAGCGACGGCCTTGACGGCCTGCGCTACGGAGCGGAACACAAAACGGAGTACCTGGCCAACCTGGCCAAGGCGCCGCCGGCGGGCGAGTTCGTGCGGACGTTCGTCGACGAGATCGATCGCTACTCGGTGCACGTACGAGGGCATCCGCCTGGCTTTGTTCTCGTGCTGAAATTCTTCGAGGCGGTCGGTCTGAGCGGTGTCTGGCCGGTGGTCGCGCTGTCGATTCTCGGCACCGGTGTCACTGCGGCCGCGGTGCTGTTGACGGTCCGCGCTGTCGCTGGCGACGAGTGGATGCGCCGCACTGCGCCGCTCCTGATCGTCGCGCCCTACGGCATCTGGATGCAGACCTCTGGCGATGCCGTGTTCGCTGCAGTCGGCGCGCTCGGAATCGCTCTCGTCGCCGAAGGTGTTTCGCGCCGACGAGCGCACGCCGTGTGCTTCGGCGTTGCTGCCGGCCTGCTGTTCGGCTCCCTGCTCTTCCTGACATACCTCGGCGGCACCCTGCTGCTGATACCGGCGGTGTTGCTGGTGGCCGCCCTGAGACGACGTGAGGCTGGCTCTTGGTCAGTGATCGTCGGTGGCCTCGCGGCTGGGTTGGCGGTGATCGCCGCGTTCTGGCTGGCCGGGTTCTGGTGGCTCGACGGGGTGCGGGCGACGAACGAGCAGTACCACCTCGGCTCGGCGCAGTTCCGCGAATGGAGCTACTTCGCCGTTGGCAACATCGGCGCTGCCGTGCTTGCACTGGGGCCCGCAACGGTGGTCGGCCATGGCTTCTTGCGCAGTCGACGGATGTGGCTGCTCGTCGGTGGCGCGTTGGCCGCAGTGCTGGTGTCGCACATGTCGCGTTACACCAAGGGCGAGGTCGAGCGGATCTGGTTGGTCTTCTATCCGTGGATTGCAATCGCAGGGGCGGCCCTCATCTCGCGCGCACGCAAGTGGTCGGGCGCGATGACGGTTGGAGTGCAAGCCACGTGCGCCATCGTGCTGCAGGCAGCGCTGCTCTCGAAATGGTGACGCAGATGGGGCTAGTCGGCGAGGCTGCGCAGCGGACTGGTGGTGAACTCGCGCATACCGTGCTCGAAGGTGATCGCAGCCCGGAAACCGAGTTGCGCGGCGGCCCGATCGGCGCTGGCAAACACGTGGCGAATGTCGCCGAGCCGGTAGCCACCGACCACCTGCGGAGCAGGAGCGCCGTCCGGTCGCAGCGCCTGGGCCATATCGAGGATGGTGCGTGGCGTGCCGGTGCACACATTGAAGGCACCCGGCGCCGGTTCCTCGTTGGTCAAGGCCAGCACGTTGGCGTGTGCGACGTCGGCGACGTGCACGAAGTCACGACGTTGGCCGCCGTCCTCGAAGACCCGTGGGGCCTCGCCGCGTTCGTACGCGCTGCGGAAGAGACTGGCGACGCCGGCGTACGGCGTATCGCTGGGCATCCGCGGCCCGTAGACGTTGTGGTAGCGCAGCGACGTCACCGTGCAACCGGGGTGCTCGCGCTCGTACGCGTTGCACAGGCCCTCCTGGGCAAGCTTCGTGGTCGCGTAGACATTCCGTGGGTCCAGCCAGTGGTCTTCCGGCACCGCCTCGGGCGTCAAGCTGCCACCGCACTGCGGGCATGGCGGCTCGTAGTTGCCCGCCTCCAAATCCACGACTCGCCGCGGCCCGGGGCGCACCACCCCGTGCGCCTGGCAGCGGTAGCGACCCTCGCCGTACACCACCATGCTGCTGGCCAGCACCACGCGACCAACGAACGACGCATCGTGCAACGCGCGCAGCAGCACCGCGGTGGCAAAGTCGTTGCGGCCTGCGTAGTCCGCCACGTCAGCGAAGTTGACCCCCAGCCCCACCTTTGCGGCCTGGTGACACACAGCATCGACACCACGCAGCAGGCGCGGCCATTCATCCGCATCGCGAACGTCGCGCCACTCGTAGGTTGCAGCCGGGTTCAGCCCCGCCGGCATGCCATGGTGTGCAGCGGGGTCAAGATCGTCGACGACAAGCGTCTCGTGACCGGCAGCAACCAACCGGTCGACGATGTGCGAACCAATGAAGCCGGCGCCGCCGGTGATCAAGACTTTCACGTGGTGGTCTCCAATGCCTGATGTCGTTCTACCAGCGCTCAACGAAGCTGCCGCTGTGGCGTGGGTGCTGCGGCGCATGCCCGAGGGCTACCACGCGATCGTGGTGGACAACGGCTCCACGGACAGTACCGCCGAGATCGCTGCCGAGTTGGGGGCGACCGTGGTGCACGAGCCTGTACGAGGTTTTGGCTCGGCGTGCTGGGCTGGCCTGCAGGCCGCGACCGATGAGATCGTGTGTTTCATGGATTGCGATGCCTCGCTGGACCCTGTTGCGTTGCCGTTCGTGGCCGGCTTCGTGGAGCGCGATGAAGCCGACCTTGTGATCGGTGCGCGCATCGCAGCCCGCGGGGCGTGGCCGATGCATGCCAAGTTCGCCAACCGCGTGTTGGCGATGGAGCTGCGTCGTCGGACCGGTTTGCGACTGAGCGACATCGGGCCGATGCGCGCTGCGCGTCGTGAGGGTCTGCTGGCGCTTGATCTGCGCGACCGTCGCTCCGGTTGGCCGTTGGAAATGGTGCTGCGCGCGCAGGGCGCCGGCTGGCGCGTGCGCAATGTGCCGGTCGAATACTCCGAGCGGGAGGGCCGCTCGAAAGTCACTGGCACGGTGAAGGGCACCATCGGGGCAGTACGCGATATGGGTGGTCTGCTGCGCGACATCGGAAACAACTAGGCGATGCACGTCACCGTCATCGCCAAAGCACCCGTGCCGGGCCAGGTCAAGACCAGGCTGTCGCCGCCGTGTACACCAGAGCAGGCTGCCGAGGTGGCCGCCGCCGCGCTCGCCGACACGCTGGCCGCTGTCGATGAAGTCGCGCGAATCACGGGCGCACGCCGGGTGCTGCTGCTGGACGGTGATCGCCAGGACTGGATGCCGACCGCTTTCGATGTGGTCGCGCAACGCGGCGCCGGGTTGGAGCAGCGGCTGTGCAGCGGCTTTCTGGACCTCGGGCCGGGTGTGATCGTCGGGATGGAAACGCCGCATGTCGCCGCCGCGCTCGCCGCCGCAGTCGTGGCCGCACGTCGAGGTGTTGACAGCATCGGCCTCGCTACCGACGGGGGCTATTGGATGATCGGCCTGTGTGCGGCCAGCGTGGCCATCGCGCACGAACTGTTCGACGGGATTCCGATGAGCAGCACTCACACGGGGCTTGCCCAGCTCAGGCGGCTGCAGACCCACGGTCGGCAGGTGCGGTTGCTGCCGATGGCGCGCGACCTCGACACCTTCGACGACTTGCAGGCTGTGGCCGAATCCGGCCGCAATGGGAGCTTGGCGACGGTTGCCGCGCAGGTGCTCGCTGACATTCGTTGAGTGGGGCCGACCGGCCCCGGATGACATCATGCTCAACGTATGCCGAGCGCGGCATCCGCTCCTTCGGGCATGCCGCTGACCGCAGCGAGCAGGGCATTCGCCGGCACCGACAGGGGCAGGATCGTTCTGGTCAACAGCAGGTCCGTGTCCAGCCGACCGTTGCTGACGGTTGGCCCGAAGCTGCCCCAGAACGCGCCGTCGGCGGTGATGCACAGCTCGCTGGGTATGTCGCGAGCGATTGCGTGCACGCCGAGCCCGAGTTCATCGGCGCGACCGCGTCGCACGATTGGGCGAACGATGTGATCCTCGGCGGGCACGCCCCACGAGGCCACGAGGGCTTTCAACGGGTCGAGATGCGGGCTGTCGAGCGGGCCACCGGTGGTGGTCGCAATGCGCACGCGAACACCACGCTCGATCAAGCGCGGCACCGAGGCCACGACCTTCGTAAAGTTCTCGGGACCGCGAGCCATGTCGTTGATGTCGGACAGGTGCGAGTCCAGTGAGATCTGCAGCGCGATGTCGGGGTGGGCGAGCTTGGCAGCGCGCTCCAACCGTTCGCCGACGAAGAGGGTGCCGTTGTTGAGCAGCACCAGTGGTAACGACTTCACCATCTCCAGCACGGCATCGGGAAGCCACGGCAGCAGAAAGGGCTCGCCGCCGGTGACGCCCAGGGCGGTGAAGCCCAGCTCCTTGGACTGTTCGGCGACAGCGATCATTTGCTCCGCAGTGAGCTCGCGGCGGTCGCTGCGCGGCGACGATTCGGTGAGGCAGTACGAGCACGCCAGGTTGCAGTGGTAGTTCGAGTACAGCCAGACCCGACCCGGCAGCACCCCATCGCGAACCGCATCTGCGATGGGTCCCTGCGCAACGAAGGAATCAGTGAGCGTCACGACATTCCCTCCGCGGCCAGTCGTTCCAGCACATGGGGCGCGGTAGGTAGTTGGAAGCCCGTCGCAAAGCGATTGAGGAACATCGTGGCGCCGACGGTGACCGAGATCTCGACCAGATCGTGTTCGCCCCAGTGCGCACGGGCCTGCGTCCACACGTCGTCGGGGATGGGGCCGGTGGCCCCGGCAAGGGCATCGATCCAGCCGATGAGTGCTCGCTCCTTTGGCGACGGGAAACCTTCCTCCAGCGGTAGTTCGCCGCGCAGTGCTCGCACCTCATCGGGTGAAAGGCCGACGTCGAGCGAGACCGTCGTGTGTGCGTGGATGCAGTAGGTGCAGCCCTGCAAGGCCGAGGTCCGCAGAATTGCGAACTCCTTGGCACGCACTCCGATGGCTCCCGCGCTGAGCGCTGGCCCGACGAAACCCAGTGCTGGCCCCAGCAGCTCGGGCACGGTGGCCAGGGCAGCGACAATTGGCCCGGGGTCGCCGTTGGCGAAGTACTGCTGCGCAGGCAGCGGCGCCGTGGAGGCGTCGAGAAGTTCCACACGAGACATGGAAGACATGGGAGACATCATCCCCCGAATCACTTGGAAGGGGTGCTGTCGTGGTGGAAGTTTCGTGATTGTTTCTCTGCCGGTGCCGTCGCCTTGGGTACTGTCGTCGAGGTGAGCAGCGAACGCGAACATTGGGACTCGGTGTGGTCGGAGAAGTCGTTCGACGAGGTGAGCTGGCACCAGACCGAGGCCAGCATTTGAAGCGAGCTGTTGCGCCGAGTGTCGGTGCCTACCAGCAGGGTTGCGGTCATGGGTGCGGGCACGTCGGCCCTGATCCCCGACTTGTTGAAGCACGGGTATCAGTCAATCGACGCCGTGGACGTGTCGGCGGCTGCGCTCGAGCAGTTAGCACGCCTGCTCGGCAGCGATGCTGACAAGGTCCGCCGCGTGTGCGCCGATGTGCGCGAGGTTCGCTTCGACGGGCCCGTCGACGTCTGGCACGACCGTGCAACGTTTCACTTCCTGACGTCGCCGGAGGATCAGGCTGCCTACGTTCAGCGCGTCTCCGAGGCAGTGGCGCCCGGCGGTCACGTCGTCCTCGCGACGTTCAGCGAAGCTGGCCCGGAGCAGTGCAGCGGCTTGCCCGTTGCACGTCACTCCGTCGCGGCACTGTGCGAGATATTCGGTGAGGCGTTCGAGTTGGTCGACTCGTTCGAGAGCGAGCACACAACGCCTTGGGGTGCACCCCAAGCGTTCACTCACGTACTGCTGCGACTTCGCCAAACCCGAACCGACGCGCTGCCGTGAACGGGTGGCGGCCGTTGGCGGTGGTGTGCGCCGTTGCCGTCGCCGGCTGCTCGGGTGGTGACGCGGCGCCGGCCACAGCGGGCTGCGCGCCCAGCCCGTTCCGCAACACGCCGCCCCTGGTCATCGCCCACGCCGGTGGCGAAGGGCTGGCACCGGCGAACAGTCTGTTGGCCATGGAACTGTGGATGAGCTCCGATGGTCGTGGTGGCACATCACAGACTTGGCGGGCAATGTCGGGGCGGCGCGTGTAGACGGCATCGACGCCGGCCTCGGCCAGCCCGCGGAGCGTAGTTCGCCGCCGAGAACCCCTAGCCCAACAGGTCGTTGACGACACCGAGCCAGAGGTCGGTGGTGAGC
>JANOYI010000227.1:0-2875 GCA_031428795.1 Ilumatobacteraceae bacterium
GCGGTACCCGTTGGGCGTGTACGTGCTGCCCAAGCGTCTCGACGAGAAGGTCGCTGCGCTGCACCTCGACGCTCTGGGCGTCAAGCTGACCAAGCTCACCGACGAGCAGGCCGAATACTTGGGCGTCGACCCCAGCGGCCCTTTCAAGTCAGACCACTACCGTTATTAGTGGTCGGGACTGGCCTCCGCTTCGCTTCGGCTGCTCCCTCAATGCGGTTGCTCGCTGGCGCTCGCTGGCCCGCCGCACGTTCTTAGTGGTCGGGACTGGCCTCCGCTTCGCTTCGGCTGCTCCCTCCGTGCGGTGGCTCGCTGGCGAGCCCGCCCCCCGTGAATCTGCTTGACCCGGGGGTCCCACACGGGCCCTCGGGTCTTATCGCGTCTACTCGCGCGCTGAGACGCGCCGCTTCGGCTGCTCGGTGCGTCAGTGGGCGGTGGCTAGGGCTACTTGGTCGCCTTCGAGGCGCATTCTTGGGAGGAAGAGCTGCACCAGGGGGCCTATGCCGAAGGTGAACGCGACGGTTCCGATGCCGATGGTGCCGCCCAGCGCGATTCCTGCGGCCAAGACGGCGAGTTCGATGGCGGTGCGCGCCACTCGCACGCTGATGCCGTGCTTGGAGATGCCCAGCATCAGGCCGTCACGGGGGCCGGCGCCCAGGCCGGCGCCGATGTAGAAGCCTGAGCCGACGGCGATGGACAGCAGCCCGAGGAGCATGTAGGCAACCCGGAGCACGAGCACATCGGTGTGCGGGAGGTGGTCGTCGATCAGGAAAACGACGAGGCCGATTTGGACGGCGTTGAGCAGCGTGCCGAGCCCCATTCGCTCTCGCAGCGGAATCCACAGCAGCAGAATGAAGACGCCGGTGATCTCGATGATGATGCCGATGGGAATGCCGGTCTTCTTCTCGAGACCCTGGTGGAACACATCCCACGGGGCAACGCCGAGCTCGGCGGTGATGAAGCAACTGATGCCGAAGCCGAAAAGGGTGAGGCCAGCCATGCAGCGCGCAACCCGCTGTGTGAGGCGGTCCTTCGGAAGCGGCAGGAACAGCCGGCGGAGTGGGCTGATCGGCAGGGCTTCGGACACCGGGCGAACCTATCGGAAACCGCGTAACACCCTCCTGGTACAAATCGCACCATGATCTTCGCCACCCTTTGCGCCGGTTGTAATCAGCCCGGCACCACGTTGTGTCACCGCTGTCGCTTCTCGCTCGCCAGCGCATCGTCCCAGGTCAGCGAGATCGGCATCATGGCCGCACTGCCGTTCGAGGGTGTGGCACGACAGGTTGTACATGGCCTGAAGTACCGCAATCGCCGACAGGTTGCCCGCCAGCTTGCGCGGGTGATGGTGCGCCGTCTGCGGGTCGGCAAGGTCGACGTGGTGACGTGGGCACCCACCAGCGGCGCTCGGGCCCGGGCACGCGGGTACGACCAGGCGGAGCTTCTGGCCAGGGCTGTGGCTGCCGAGTTGGGAGTGCCGTGCCGGCGGTTGCTCTACCGCAGCCATGGGGCTTCGCAAACGGGCCATACGCGGGCGCAGAGGCTGCAGGGTCCGTCGTTTCGGGCGCGAGCTGGGCGCCAACAACTCCGTGTGTTGCTCGTCGACGATGTCGTCACCACGGGGGCAACTCTGACGGCTGCTCGCGACGCACTGTTGCTCGCGGGTGTCGGCACAGTGCATTGCCTGGCGGCGGCGGCCACGCCGTCGGCGCTTCAATCGATGAGGCCCGCAAGACGCCGCACGGCTGCGATGGCGTCGGTGGGGTCTTCGTCCACCAACACGCCGCGAATTCCCACGCTTTCGGCGGCCGACACGTTGGTCGGCACATCGTCCAGGAAGGCCGTGCGCCCGGCTTCGGCGCCCAGCCTGGCAAGGGCCAGCTGATAGATCGCCGGGTTGGGTTTGCGCAGCCCGACCTCATGGCTGTCGACGATGTCGTCGAACCATTCGTCGAAGGGCATGATCGAGCGCCAGTTCTCGCGGAACTCGAGCACGTTGTTCGTCAACACGCCCAGCCGTAAGCCGCTGGTGCGCAGCTCCTTCACCAGCTCCACCATCGGCTTGCTCGCAGAGAACACGATCATGGGCGTGGCGCCGGGCGGCGGCGCCGGCAATTCGATGCCGGCGTCGGCGAATGCAATCCGGTTCAGGCGGCGATTCTCCTCGAACGTGATCTCGCCGCGTTCCAGCCGGTGCCACGGGTGGTCGCCGTCCAGCGAGTAATCGCCGACGATGATGCGGGTGATTTGCTCGGCGTGCTCAGGTGGAAAGCGCCGGGCGAAGTCGCTATGACGCCCATTGGCCGCCAGCACGCCGCCTACGTCGAAAATCACCGTGTCAATCGCCGCGTGAGAGTTCATGGCGGCCAGTCTGGTGTGAGGGTCTGTCCCATCTTCGACTCGGGGTCTCCGAGTGGGTACTCGCACCCCGGGGTGCGAGTACCCACTCGCACGGTCCGCTGGCACTCGCACTGGCGGTGTGGCACTCGCAGTTGCGGTGTGGCACTCGCAGTTGCTGCGTGGCACTCGCTGTGCCGTGAGTGGCTACGCCATTGAACGACCGGCATGCCACGGCTCGTGGTAGGGCCGCCGGTAGACTCCGTACCCGCATGGGCATCCTCGATCGCATCCTCCGCGCTGGTGAAGGCAAGAAGCTGAAGGCCCTCGAAGGCCTCGTTCCCGACATCAACGCTCGCTCCGCCGAAATGGCGGCACTTTCCGACGAAGCCCTCCGGGGCAAGACGGCTGAGTTCCGTGGACGCATCGAGCGCGGTGAAAGCCTTGACGACTTGTTGGTGGAAGCGTTCGCTGCGATGCGTGAGGCATCCACGCGTGTGATTGGTCAGCGTCACTTCGACGTACAGCTGATGGGCGGCGC
>JANOYI010000228.1:0-2256 GCA_031428795.1 Ilumatobacteraceae bacterium
GCCATCCGTTCGATGTCCGCATCAGTGAGCACTCGGCCAGAGCTTGTAGTGATGGTGAACTCAGTCGCCGGTTTCATGTTCGCCTCCGTATGTCGAGGAACTGTTCGTAGGCCCTTCGAAGTGGCATGGCATGAATGACAAGTGGGCCGTCGACTGCGTCAATCACGACAAGCTCCAGAAGTGCCGCCGAGAGCGACGGGCCGATAACGAGAAGCGCCTCGCCATCGGGGTGGCCAGGAGCGTGGCCAGCGTGGAGTGCGTACTGATACGCGTGCATGATGTCGGCATCTGAGGCGCCATGCCGCCGGGCGGCGGGAAGGACCCGCAGCTCGAAACCTACCACTGCGTGACTTCAATGTCGCTGGGATGACTCGCGAGCGCCGACACCTCTGGGAGCGACTCATGCGGATCCAGCGTCCGGCCTTCGAAGCCCTCGTGGTCAAGGATGATCCGGGTGGAACGGAGGGCGGTGAGGGGCGCGGTTCGCCATGCACGAGCAGCTCTTTCGAGAGTGTTCGATTCCTGGCGGCCCTTCCTCCGGTGCGACGCCTCGGGCAGCAATGAGACAAGGTCGACTATGGCAAATGGGTGCGACACGGTTCCTGCGAACGTGTTTGGCGGTTCAGCTGAACCGCTTGATCGTGCGCGACATGTGGCTGACCGGCTTCGATGCGCCGGCGCTGCACACCATGTACGCGCGGCCGCGGACTTGGAGAAGCCCGACCTGTCGATTCTTTCCGACGAGTTCCTCGAGCGGATCACCGCTACCGACCGGCCGAACCTGCAGATGGAACTGTCGCGGCGCCTGCTGGCCGACCAGATCCGCATCATACGTCGCGAGAACCTGGTGCAGTCGCGGCGCTTCTCCGACCTGTTGGACGCGGCGATCAACCGGTATCAGAACCGCGCGTTGTCGACGGCGAAGATCATCGCCGCCGAGTCCGCCGCCTCCTGGCCCGATACGACTACCCGCCCGACAAGGAAGAACGAGCAGTAGAACACTGGGCCGCCTGGTCGCCGTGCGGCCTGAGGGCCCGCCACCGTGGTGGCGCCGCGTCCGTAGGATGATTCCACCATGAGTGACCGGTCATTGTTCGATATCGACCCGCTTGATCTGGGGTCGTTGAACCCGGATCAGCTGGACGCAGTGGTGCATCGGGGTGGGCCGCTGCTCGTGGTCGCCGGCGCTGGGTCGGGCAAGACGCGAGTGCTGACGCATCGCATCGCGCACCTCATTCATGACGGTGTGCCGCCTTCGTCGATTTTGGCGATCACGTTCACCAACAAGGCCGCGGACGAGATGAAGCACCGGGTGGCGGCTTTGGTCGGGCCGATGGTGAAGGCGATGTGGGTGTGCACCTTCCACAGCGCCTGCGTTCGCATCTTGCGCGCTCACGGCGATGCATTGGGGTACCCGCGCACGTTCAGCATTTACGACCAGTCCGATGCGCAGCGCCTTGCGGGTTACGTGATTCGCGACCTGGGGCTCGACGCCAAGCGCTTCCCACCGCGGGCTGTTCACGGGCAGATCAGCATCTGGAAGAACGAGCTGGTCACGCCGGCGGAAGCGTTGGTGAAGGCCGACAACCCGTTCAGTCGCAAGCACGCCGAGGTCTACGTCGACTATCAGGCACGTTTGGCCAAAGCCGGCGCGATGGACTTCGACGATCTGCTGATGAAGACCGTGCAGCTCTTCCGTGAGCACCCGGACGTGCTGGCCCATTACCAGCAGCGATTCCAGCACGTTCTGGTCGACGAGTACCAAGACACCAACATGGCCCAGAACGAAATTGCTCTCTCACTGGCCGCCCAGAGCGGACAAGTCACCATCGTTGGTGATCACGATCAGTCGGTCTACGGGTGGCGCGGCGCCGACGTTCGGAACATCTTGCAATTCGAGGAGGCGTTCGACGACGTCACCACGATCGTGCTCGATCAGAACTACCGCAGCACGCAGACCATTCTCGACGCGGCCAACGCGGTCATTCGCAATAACCCCGATCGCAAGGAGAAGCACCTCTGGAGCGAGAAGGGCGGCGGCGACCGCATCATGCGGTACCACGCCGAGGACGAAGGCGATGAAGCCACGTTCGTGGCGCGCACGATGCAGTCGGTCCAGCGCGAGTCGCACGCGATGTGGAAGGAGATGGCCGCCTTCTACCGAACCAACGCCCAGAGCCGGGTGCTCGAAGAGGCGTTCATGCGTTTCGGCATTCCTTACAAGGTGGTCGGTGGCACCCGCTTCTACGACCGGCG
>JANOYI010000229.1:0-1622 GCA_031428795.1 Ilumatobacteraceae bacterium
CACTGTCTCGCCTTCGAGCGCGGCGATCAGTGCGTCGCGGTGAGAGTCGGAGATGGGGCCCGGGTCGATGACCGCTACCTCGCCGCGCCCGATGATGTAGGTGCCCGTGCCGTGGTAGGTGAACTTGGACGGGTTCTTCGCGATGACTCGGCGGATCAGCGGAGCGACTTCGACGGCCTCGCCGTACTGCGGGTCGTCGAGCAGAACGTAAGGAATGCTCACGGCGCGATCGCCCGAACGGAACCCACTTGGCGACCGTGCCCCATGATGCGTTCCTCCACCAGTGCTGCGACCGCCGTCGTGTCGATGCCCAATGCTTGCAGGGCGGCGAGCAACACTGCTGGTCGAGCGCGGTCCGCTCCGTCGGAGATTTTGAGCGCGACGGCCCGCCCGTCGGGCAATGCTGCACCGAACACGCCGTCGGCGCCGTCCTTTGCTATCAGCCCTGGAATGTGTTGCATGATGGGCGTCGCCTGGCAGGTGTCTCCGCCGACCATTTCCGGGTGCGATGTCATGGCCCTATACACCTCATCGCCAGCTACCCCGGCGCCGCCAATGGCGATGGTCCGATAGGCACGCGCCAGACCGGCGAGCGACATTGCGTGGGCCGGCGCACCGCACCCGTCCACGCCGATGTGCGCATGTGGCTCGTCGCACAGCTCGTCGATGCCGTTGGTGAGTGCCACCTGCAAGGGGTGATCGACGTCCAAGTACGACGAGTCGTGTGCCCATCCGTTGTGGACACAGGTGAGAAGCATGCTGCTGTGCTTGCCGCTACACGTCATCAACAAGGGGCTGCGCTCGCCACCTGCACGAATCACCGCTTCCGCCGCCGCCGGATCGAGTGGAAGACCGGCAGTGTTTCCCAACGCCTCGGGTCCAAGACCGGCGGCTCCGAGAATTCGTTGCACCCCTGCGATATGCATCGGTGTGCCATCGTGGCTGGCGCAGGTCAATGCCAGCAGCTCCGGCGGCAACGACAGACCGGCGCGCACCATGGCCACTGCTTGCATCGGCTTGTTTGCTGAACGCGGGTAGATGATTGCGTTCGGGTCTCCGACCGCGAACTCGATTTCACCGCTTGGCCCAAGACCGACGACAGCGCCGAAGTGCACCGATTCGTCCATGCCGCTGCGGGTGGTGATGGCAACGGGTACGAAATTTTCAGGTGTCGGCATCGGTCTCTGCAGTCGGATGTTTTTGGCGCGCGGCGCGGCGCTGGTCGCGTCGCAGCTTGGGTTTGATCTCGGTGAGTTCACTGTCGATCACTTCGTG
Organism: Ilumatobacteraceae bacterium; assembly: GCA_031428795.1. Taxonomy (GTDB): domain Bacteria; phylum Actinomycetota; class Acidimicrobiia; order Acidimicrobiales; family Ilumatobacteraceae; genus UBA668. The sequence continues at coordinate 1,276 of JANOYI010000229.1, forward strand.
GCGGGTGCCGGTATTGCTGAGCAGCGCTTGCACCATCGCTGCGCCGGGGATGGCAAGGATTGCACCCACTGCACCCAAAACGGCGGCGCCAGCTATCGCCGAGCCGAACGCGACCGCAGGGTGGAGATCCATCGTGCGAGCGGTGATGCGCGGCAGGAACAGGTAGTTCTCCACCTGCTGATACACCGCCACGAAGATCAGTACGACCAACGCCTTCGTCGGCGAGTCGATGAACGTGACCAGCACTGGCAGGGCGCCCGCAATGTAGGTACCGACCACCGGCAGGAACTGGCTGATCACACCCACCCACAGCGCCAGGGCCACGGGCGCCTTGGTGCCCAACGACT
>JANOYI010000230.1:0-1558 GCA_031428795.1 Ilumatobacteraceae bacterium
GTCATCCGTTGATCGTCGTTGGCACGCAGCCGATCGTCGTCGAGCGCCTGCTACCGCGTGGTGGCGACCTGCGTGGTCGCTCCGGGTCGCTCGCGCTGCCAGGCTGAGCGAGGGCGTCACGATGCAGCAGATTCTCACGGCACTCGCTGTCGTGGCCGTCGCAGTAGTCGTCGGGCTGGTGTTGCGCCGCCGCCAGGTCGTGCAGGCGCCAACGCAGCCCACTGTGGTGGTTCCTGCGCAGCTCGACCGGGCCGACTTTGCTGCTCCTACCCCGTGGTTGGTGGCCGTGTTCTCTTCAGCGACGTGCAATTCGTGTGCGGATGTGGTGCGCAAGGCAAAGGTGCTGGCGTCGCCAGAGGTGACCGTGATCGATGTCGAGTACTCAGCATCCGAGGCGCTGCACAGGAAGTACGACATCCAGGCTGTTCCAATCGTCGCGATCGTGGACCCTGACGGCGTTGTGCACGCAGGTTTCGCCGGCCCGGTGACTGCGACTGATCTGTGGGCAGCCGTCGCCGAGGCGCGCCACCCGGGCACCAGCCCGGAGCCGAATCTCGGCCGCTAACTGTCGACGGTCAACTAGTCGACGTGGGCAGCGTCGCTGGTGATGGACATTTCGCGAGTGACGGTGCTGTCCTCGGTGACGGGGGCATCGTCGAGACTGGCCTGCACCAACGCTGCGACTTCGGCGCCGTCGATGGTTTCCTTCTCCAACAGGGCTTCCGCCACCAGCTCGAGTGCCGGGCGATACTTCGTCAGCAGTTCGGTGGCCCGAGCTTCCTGCTCGTGAAGAATGCGAGCGATTTCGCTGTCGACCAGGCGTGCTGTGTCGTCGCTGTACTCACGACCCTGTGTCATCAGGTCTTCGCCGAGGAAGACCTGCTGAGAGCCGCTCCATGCCATCGGGCCGACAGCCTCGCTCATGCCCCACTCGCGCACCATGCGGCGAGCAATGCCAGTGGCCTGTTCGAGGTCGTTGGCGGCACCTGAGTTGAGGTGTCCGAAGACAATCTTCTCGGCGACGCGGCCGCCCATGGCCTTGCAGATGAGATCGTCGAAGAAGTCCTTCGAGTACGTGTGCCGCTCTTCGGGAAGGCTCCAAGTGACACCGAGCGCCATGCCGCGGGGGAGAATGGTGACCTTGTGCAGCGGGTCGGTGTTGGCGAGCACCACGGTGAGGATGGCGTGCCCACCCTCATGGATTGCGGTGGCGCGCTTCTCTTCGGCGCTGAGCACAAGGCTCTCTCGCCGCGCACCCATCACCACACGGTCGCGAGCGTTCTCGAAGTCGATGCGCTCGATCTGCTTACTGCCACGACGGACAGCAAACAGGGCCGATTCGTTGACGAGGTTGGCGAGGTCGGCGCCCGACATGCCGGGGGTTGCCTTCGACATGATTTCCAGGTCGACGTCGGGGCCCATCCGCTTATCGCGGCTATGCACCTTCAAGATGGCGAGGCGCTCGTTGTTCTCGGGCAACGGCACCACGATTTGCCGGTCGAAGCGGCCGGGGCGGAGCAGCGCCGGGTCGAGAATGTCGGGGCGGTTGGTGGCCGCG
>JANOYI010000231.1:0-2883 GCA_031428795.1 Ilumatobacteraceae bacterium
GGCATCTCGGTCAAGGGATGGGGGTCCAACGTGGCAGGAGCAACGAAGGCGAAGGCAGCCGTGACGCCAAAGGTCACGGCGGGGTCGTTTCCGTTTGGCACGGCAGTGCAACTAGCTCGTGCGGTGCGCACGGGCAAGGTCAGCGCGGTGGTGTTGTTGAAGGCGTACCTAGAGCGCGTCGACCGGCTGACCCCGGGTATCAATGCAGTGGTCGTCGACGACCGTGAGTCAGCGCTGAAGCAGGCGCGTGCGGCGGACCGTGCGTTGGCAAAGGGTGCGAAGGTCGGGCCGTTGCACGGCGTGCCGATCACCGTCAAGGAGAGCTTCAACATCGTCGGCCAGTCCACCACGTGGGGTTTCCCACAACTGAAGGGGAACGTTGCCACGACCGATGCGGTGGTGGTGCAGCGCTTGCGAGCGGCGGGTGCGGTGATCTTCGGCAAGACCAACGTGCCGATGGCGCTGGCGGATTTCCAGAGCTACAACGAGGTGTACGGCACGACCAACAACCCGTGGGATCACGCACGCGGCCCGGGTGGGTCGTCCGGCGGTTCAGCGGCGGCGATGGCTGCGGGGTTGAGCGGGCTGGAGTACGGCAGCGACATCGGCGGCAGCATCCGCAATCCCGCGTCCTACTGCGGTGTGTACGGCCACAAGCCGACGTTTGGCATCGTGCCCAAGCGCGGGCAGACCTTCGACAACACGAACCTCACCGAGGGCGACATCTCTGTGGTCGGCCCGATCGCACGGTCGGCCGAAGACCTTGCGCTCGCGCTCGACGTCACTGCTGGCCCCGACGAATTGTTGGCGCCGGGCTGGAAGCTGCAACTGCCCAAGGCGCCGACGTCGGTGCGTGGCCTACGAGTTGCGGTGTGGGCGGACCAGCCCGACCTGTCGCCCGTGGACGACGAGGTTCGCGAGCGGATCGAGGTCGCTGCCGCGGCGTTGCGCAAGGCCGGGGCGAAGGTGAACTACACGGCGCGTCCGGACTTCGATGTGGCGCAGGCGCACGAGACCTATCAGCGGCTGCTGATGGGGCTGATGGCGCCCCCAGGTGATGCGTACCGCGAGCTGGTCGCGAAGGTAGCCGAGCTCGACCCCGCCGATGTCAGCCCCTACGCGCAGCAGGTGCGCTGGTCGACAGCGTCGTACGCCGACTTCGCTGTGGCAGCCAATCAGCGTGAGCACCTGCGTTGGGCGTGGCGGCGATTCTTCAATGACTTCGATGTCGTGCTGGCTCCGATCACGACGACGGCGGCCTTCCCGCACGACCACTCCGAGCCGAACGGAATGCGAATGATGACGGTGAACGGCCAGCAGGTGCCGTACTTCGACCAGTTGTTCTGGGCCGGGCTGGTGATTGCGCCGTACCTTCCCGCCACTGTTGCCCCTATCGGGCCGACGGCTTCGGGCCTGCCCGTCGGTCTGCAGGTCATCGGCGCCGAGATGGCCGACCGCACCACAATCTGGACGGCTGGCCAGATCGGCAAGCTCCTCGGAGGCTTCACGCCCCCGCCCGGCTACTGACCGCTGGCGCACGATGTCGTGCGCGGGATGATCCCCGGCGCCGACATGTTCGCCGACCCCGGCGCGTCGTGCACCGACTTCTGTGGCAGCACGATCATCGATGGAGTCGGCCATTGGGTGCAACAAGAAGCGCCAGCCGCGACCAACGCTGCGCTCGAAGCCTCCCTAAAATCGTTGCCATGAGTGATCAAGCGTTCGGACCCATCGGTGAGCTGCTCAGCGATCGTCCGCCATTCGGGCCAATGCAACGGCTGGACAAGGAGCAACTGAAAGCCGAGCAGAAGGCCACGCTTGCCCAGCCGCGGCGGTCGCCATCGATCGGTGCCAAGGCGCTGTTCGTCACGATGGATCTTGCGTACGGCACGCCGCGGACGCTCGAGAAGTTCAGGGTGCTCGAACTGGTGGCCCGGGTGCCGTATCAGGCGTGGGAGAACGTCGGCTACGTGGCTGTGACGCACACCGCTCGCAAGCCGCGTTTCGCCCGGCGAGTGTTCGAGCAGGTGCGGGTGAATCGGTGGGAGCAGGACAACGAACAGTGGCACCTGTTCGTCATCGAGGAGATGCTGTCGAAGGAGCCGAGCCGGCTTGGGTGGCTGCGGCGACAGGTGATTCCGCAGGTGCTGGCGGTTGTGTACTTCCACATCAGCTGGCTGCTGTACGTGGTCCGTCCGGCATGGTCGTACCGCTTGAACGCCGATTTCGAGGACCACGCCGAGCACGAGTATGCGCTGCTGGTGCAGGAGCATCCGGAGTGGGAGGACGCGCCGTTCGTCAGCGAGTTCGCCGACGACTTCGGGCAGTACGACAGTGTGGCGGAGCTGTTCCGCCAGATCGGCTTCGACGAGCGACTGCACAAGCTGCAGAGCGAAGCCATGATGTCCGCTCCTCGCTACACCTGACCGCGGCGTGCGAGGCTGTGGAGATGTTGTTGCCCGGAACCGTCGCCCCCGCGTTCACGTTGCCCGACCACGACGGCCATCAGGTCTCGCTGGCCGACGAGGCGGGTCATTGGGTGCTGTTGTGGTGGTACCCGAAAGCGGCGACGCCCGGTTGAACGGTTGAAGGTCAGGGCCTGCGTGACAGCGCCCAGCAGCTCGAGTCGCTCAACTGTGTCGTGTTGGGTGCGTCGTTCGACACGGTGCAGTCGAACCATGCATTTGCCACCGCTCAGCAGTTCCCGTTTCGGTTGCTCAGCGACGTCGACCGCGTCGTCGGGAAGAAATACCGCGCCGTCCGAGCGGCCGGCCATCAGTACGCCGACTTTCCCGAACGGATCAGCTACCTCATCGACCCTCACGGTGTCATTCGCCGTAGCTACGCCGTCCACGATGTCGCCGGGCACGCTGCAGCGGTGAT